>NZ_JASWIM010000079.1:0-4021 GCF_030291335.1 Arenibacter flavimaris | reverse complement strand
CGTACTTTTTGCCAGTTCGGTGCAGGATTGCACACTTTTTTTTGATACATAAATTTTAGATTTAGATTAATCCATATAATTTACGAAATCTAGCTGAAAAGGTTACCGAAGGTTTAGTTCAACTAGAAAATATGCGTAATATTTTTTCAGGGTTGAAAGCAGTTCAATTAGAAAATAACTATTGGAGTTTAGTGGTAATACCTGAAAGCAATGCTAAAGTGGTGGAGATGACCTATAAGCCTAAAGATAGAAACGTGGTTCAGCCTACGCGTTCATTTGATCGTTTTCGTTTTGAGGAATGGGTCAGAGAGGGAGATGGCCCAAAACCTGATGGAATTTTAGGGTATGAAATTGTGGAGCAAAGCCCAACAAAAGTAATTATTGCACTTACAACAAATGATGGCGCACGAATTGAACGTACAATCAGTCTCGAAGGAGATGGCATCCACTTTGAAACCTCAATAAAGTCAGAGGTGGACCGTTCCTTTAATTTCTTCGTACACCCGGAATACAATGCTGGGTCGGGCTCTTTAGACCCTCAAGAAGTTGGTGTTTATGTTAAAGCTAACCATTGGTTGCAGGTAAACCAGGGTTGGGAAAATGCAAAACCAACAGAAAGGACAAATTCAATAATGAAAGAAGGTCTTAAAGGGGGTTCCTTTGCCTATTTTAATCAGAAGTCCGGATTTGGTGTTGAGCAACGTTTTAAACCGGGTACTTTTGAAAATTTAAATCTTTTCTGGAGTCCAGAGCGAGTACAGATCAATTTGGAAATGACGCCTAATGTTAAACAACTTAAAGCGGGGCAAGAGGCAAGTTACGCTTATGCTATACATTATTTGGATAAAGCACCAATAAATAATTAAAAGTTACTCGCTCTCCCCAAATATTTTTAGAATACTTTAAACTTAAAATTATGGTAAAAAAATTTAGGTTTCTATTGCTTTTAGTATTTTTTAGTCTTGGTTGTGAAAGTAATGGTGATGGCTGTGAAGAAGGTTATGTAAGGCAAGTTGGACCAGATGCTTCTGAATGGTGTGTAGAAGAATTTAAGAAAGATGGTATTGACAAAGAGTACCGAACCGGAGAAAGTTATTATCATCAAAAGTATGGCCTAATAACATATACTAGTGGTAAATGGACAGACAAACACAATCAAGTAATTTGGCCTTAGTATCATTTAAGGATTCCATGCATCAATATAGTATCTAAAAAGGTATAATATCAAGCTTACTTTCTTAAATCTTGGCAAATTTGGCTTTTGTTAGACCATACGGACTTTACAATCCAACACCCAAGTCCTAAGGATTCTTGTGAAATACTAACATGTAGGTATATTTTAGACAATAGAATTATAGTTACGTGGATTAAGTTTTGTTGGCATTATGCCAACGCGTCAACCTGCTTTATTTTTGATTCAGCCACTGCCTAAACCAATAATTCAAAATGTACTATAATATCTTACACCTGCCAGCCGAAGCAGTTTTGTGAAGGCAGGCGATCCATTGCCATAGGTTAAGGATTGCCAATACAAAGGCCAATGCCCCAACTCGCATAAACTTTAAAAGATTCCAAGTATTTCAACAGTATGCCGTTCTTAAAACTCTTTTTAAGTCGACTACCACACACTTGGCAAGCAAGTAAACTACCTCGGGGCAAGCCCGCGAGGCATTCGTAGGAAACGACCTTTAATTTTCGAGGCAAGCCTCGGGGTATTATACCCTTTGGCGGTGCCAATAAAATGAAAACCTTAAAAAGTCTATGGTTTTTATGTAGTTGTTAGTAAAATTTTATTTGTAACTTTTTAGTCTCCAGATAATTACTGCCTACGTTTTTACTTTCCCCCATTAAATAGCTGTTATTGGCACTATGGTATTGAGCTAATCTCAAAATTGTTATTTATGGCACAGGGGTGGATTCGGGCATATAATGATGAGTATCGCTTTTTTAAGGATAAAACCTATAGTCGCAAGGACAAATCATTCTTTAGAAAAGATTTTACTACCTCCTTTTATGTAACCGCAAATGAAAACGCAGCAGTTCTCAAAACATTACATTGGGGGGATGAACTCATTCTCCCGGATGGAATAGGGTCGGACGATTGGACGAGAGGTATTGTTGATGGACAAGAAGGATTTCTCAAACGATGGCATGTAGTGGAAATAGGCTATTTGGCCAAAGATGTCGATGATAATAAAACACCCTACACTTCTAGACTCCAGTTATCCAATAACGAATACCGCAAGGATTTACTTTGGGGAGATTTAATCCAGATCACCAAAAGGGAAAACGATCTATGTAGTGTAAGGGCTAGAGGTTGGTTTGGAAAGTTAAGTTCACATCTTATTGGCGAAAAAGCACTTTTAAATATAAATTTTATTGACGTAGGTCAGGGTGACGGTGTACTTATTCGTTTTCCGGAAGGAAGACATATGCTCCTCGATGGAGGATTGCCAAGGGCGAATCAGCAAACAGGTAAAAATGGAGCGGATTTTGTAGACTGGAAATTCTTTTTTGATTATGGTCATTATAAAATTCAACTAGACAGTATGATGGCTTCCCATTGTGATTCCGACCATTACGGCGGACTTTGGGATTTAGTGAAAAAAGACCCGGAAACTGATTTGGAATTGGATTGCATCGATTTGAAAATTGGTGAATTCCACCATGCCGGACTATCTACCTGGGTAGACAAGGGTGATACTCATAAAGACGGTCTTGGACCCACAAAAAGCAGTCATTTCACCCGTCTCTTAAATGATAGGCAAGATGCCATTTCGTGCCTGGATACCGATAATCAGGACACCTTGAGTGGCCATTGGAAATCATTCTTAAAAGATATTATCGAGGAACTTCCTGAAACTACCTTCAATAGGGTAGGGGTAACCTCTGAAAGTTTAAAGGCAGGACAGGATTTACCGGAAATTTGGCCAAATGCATCCGATTGTAAGATCAAAGTATTGGCTCCGGTGACCAAAAATGTAGACGGTCAGCCCGCTTTAAAGGACCTTGGCAACTCGGGGGTCAATAAAAATGGCCATAGCATTTGTCTGAGACTCAACTACCACAATGCCCAGATATTGCTGACAGGTGATTTAAACAAAGCGAGTATGGACTTTATATCGGAAGCGTATGGAGATCGAATATCCAGTTTCAACTGCGATGTCGCCAAAGCTTGTCATCATGGCAGCCATGATATTTCCTATAAATTCTTACAACATATAAATGCTGGAGCTACCATAATCTCCAGTGGGGACGCTGAAGGTTACGCCCATCCAAGACCAGAGGTCGTGGCGGCCAGCGCAGTCACCGGACATGTGGATATTGACCTGGTAAAGGACAGATTGGTAACTCCCTTGGTATATATGACAGAGATAGAGCGCTCAGTTTCACTAGGAAAGGTTACACATATAAAGATGCGGAACTTTCATGATGGAAGTGGTAATGTTAACGATAAGGCCCTGTTGGCACTAAATAAGGCAGAAATCAGCAAAGCCTCCTATCTCAGTACGGATGAAAAGGAAGCGCTTAATGCCATACAGGATTTAAACGAAAAAAAAGCACACAGAGAGGCGTTGGAGGAGCGTGAAAAGACGCTATTGGAAACTATGGAATTGGAATCGAGACAGTTTGAAACCAGGAGCGATTTTCATTTTAAAACCGTACACCAACTGTTCACGATTTCCTATGCCACAAAACCACTGGAACGCTCCCGTATTTTGACCAAAAACCATTATGGCCTGGTCAATGTACGTACGGATGGTGAAACCATCATGTGTGCCACTATGGAAGAAGAAGGTGCTGGATGGACCATACATACGTTTCCGGCAAGATTTTGAGAAGTTACTTTTTTTTTGAAAAGGTATTTTTCAAAAAGGTAGACAACACACTTAGTGAGTAATTAACGTGAGTTCGACTTAAGAAATGGGTGTTTTATATTGCAGGAAAAGCAGAAAATTGGTATATTTAAGTTATTGACATTCAAATATTTAACCAATTATCTGCTTATGATTTCTACCGA
>NZ_JASWIM010000078.1:0-5097 GCF_030291335.1 Arenibacter flavimaris | reverse complement strand
AACTCCTTTACCAATTTACGCATCCGCAAAGCATTATCCTTTTTTGTCATAACTCAAATAGTTTATGCCAAAGGTAAAAAGCCACATCACGTCATAAAAGACGCAGTTGCTCGGAGGGATACGACATTAAAATTGTAATTCCGGGACACGGAAATTATGGAGGAACCGAATTATTGGAATATACCATAAAACTGTTCCAATAAGTATGTTCTATTCCTCAGCTATGTATTGATCCATACTTTACAAAATATTTGATTCCTGATCGGCGCTTAAGGAAGTGGTTGAAAAATAAAAACCCCATAAATCATATGATTTACGGGGTTTTGTTTGTACTCGAGGTGGGAGTGACCCAAAACGGATTAAACCCCGTTTTGTTGGGCATTCCCAAAGATGCTATTAGGAGTGCGACCGAATTGCCCACCTTTAACAAAAGTTTAATATTTGAGCAAAGATTTTTTGGTAGTTTTTGGCGTAAATAGGCAAAGCGGTTGGTCATTTTTTCACTAATTCTTAGGTAGGGAATCACGATGCCCAAATCTTACCATAACTTAACTGCGCATGGATCCTGATTCGATTTTATAGCGTTCGGGCGGATAAGCGTTTAATAAAATCGAATTAGGGCGCATTGTGCTTTTGTTTAATAATGGTAATGTCCTTTAAAAGTTGTTTTTTTTATTTGTAGTGTATTTGTTTGGGCAACTTAACTACTTGTTTTTCCTTTTAAATAGGTTTCTAGTGTCAAAATAGCCAACTCACTTTTTTTTGAAATCCTTTAGGTTTCTTGCTAAAATTGATTTTGATTGCCTTTTGTCATTAGCGGAGAATTTCACAATGCCATATCTCGTTAATTTCTATTTCGACATAAATATTTCTTTTCTAATCTATCCCTAAGCTCTTTCTTGTAATCCATATTTTTCGGCATTTTAAAAGAACCTTTTTGCGACTCTACTATCTGATTATGTTTTTTACCCTTATGGATATGTTCTACTTTGGTAAGAATTTTTTTCCCTTTCAATTATTTCCGTTTCTATTGTTAATGTCAATTTCGTGTTCATAAAAGCTAGTTTATGAATTACTGCTGACAAGGTTACAAAAATTATTAATACGCGTATTAATTTTAAAATTATGACCTTGCAGGCCCCTCCATACGGTTATCTTCATTATCGAACTAGCCCTACCCGACATAATCCCAATCACGGGTGCCTGATCTGTAATTTTAACCTGCCTCAGGCTAGGTCCGAGGTGGTAGGTGAGGCGCAGTTCATCATGTGATGGGTAACCAATTCACTCATTTGATGCTAGCTTTCTGTTTTCTATTTAGTTTCGTTATACTTAATACCCAAAAATCGGTCATCCTTAGTGAATGCTGCTCGTTTTAAGTAATCCGATTTAAATAAAAGTTTACCATTCCTTGAAGCCGATTCAATCAAATCACTATTAAGCGTAACTATATACTGAAATTCATTTGGTGTTTTGCTATTATACTCAAACAAAAAATTTAGACTTTTTTCAATTGAATCATCATCTTCAAAAATGTTGTCGTGGATTAAGAATCCTGGGTGATTTCTTCGAGTGTATTCATTCAACATTAATGCAATGTCATATATAAACACTTTCATTCTTTCAGTGGAATGACTACCATCATCATCAGTTCTCATTATAAAATCAACTACACTTTGATTTTTTGTTGTTTTAATCTCAAAATGTGCTTCACGATTTCCCATAATTCTTTCGTGAATGTTTAGTATAGATTCTTTAAAACTCTTTAATGTTTTTTCGTTTTTATATAATTCTTCTTCCAAGTCGGATATCAAAACAGCCTTATCTGCCTCAAGTTTCTTCTTGTCTCGCTCTGATTCATCATATTTTTGAATTAATGAACGTAAATTATTTAACTCCCGATTCTTTTCATTGAAAACTCTAATTGATGTCTTCAAATCTTTTAAAACCTCTCCATTGTCTAATAATGATATTTTTTCCGAATATTCTTCATCAAGTTTTCTAACATTTGAGTTAATTTCGGATAATTCAGTTTTTAAGCTTGCCAAGCGGTCATTTACAATCGAGTTTCTAAAGACATCAATCTTGTTTTTAAATTCTTTCAATTCTTCCAAAGACTTTTCAACTAAGTTTCCAAGACCCTTCTTGAACTGATTAAAAATTATTTGAATTTCATTTTCATTGATACTTTCAGGCTTAGGGAATGAGTCTATTTGTTTAATCTCATATTTTATCGCTTGTTGTTTAGTCCTTAAGTCTGCTAATTTTGCCTCTAGTTTCACTAAATCTTCTTGAATTAGTTCAAATGATTCATTGGTTTTTAAGTTTTCAATTGCCCTATTAACTTTTTCAACTTCACTTTCTAATTCATTGAGGTGAGCTTTAGCGTCTTGAATTTTTATTTCATTGTTATTTGTTACCAGTTTTTTTGTTTCAGAGTAAAAAGCCCTTTTCTTTTTTAGTGCCTCATTTACATTTTTTATCTCTTTGTATTTTTCAAGACCTACATTCAAAAAGAATAGATGAGGACTATAATCAGGTGGAATCGACTTATTTGTGTCAAAACATTTTATTAAATCTTTAAATTCAGATCGTTCGTCTCTTATAATCGGTTGTAACAGGTTTCTAAAACTTAGTCTAGTAGTCTTTGCAGGGTAATTTTCAAAATAAAGATTGCCGAGATATTCTGAAGAGTCCTCTAGCTTTTCAAAATAAATATTTTCGTTATCAATTTGAATTGAAACCTGCTCAGGGTTAATAATAGAACGAGAAATTACAATCCTTTTATTATTGAAATTTAAGTCTAATTTTATTTGGCTTTCAATAATATCAGCATTTTTTTTAGGTATCAAGTTTAGTCGACTATCTGATATTCTTTTTAATAGGCAAAAGTTAATAAATTCAATACATACTGATTTCCCAACACCAATTTTTTTATTTGTCTTTTCTGATTTCTCACCCATTATTATATTGACTCCAAAATCAAATGATATTGGTGTGAAAATTTCAGGCTCGCTATATAGTCTATTGATTTTAATCATTCTTATTTTTGATGTAAATAAAAGGTTCTTGAAAATCAACTATACCTGAAGAATATAAAAATGCAAGGCCAAAAAATAAGTGTCGATAACGAGTTATATCATGTTTTTTTAGTTCTTTAGAAACTTCGAAAATTGAAATTTTATCCACCTTCTTTTTTTGAATTTGTTTCAAAATAAGAGATGCAACATAGATGGATGAAGTCTTTATATTTTCGTCTTTAGATATTAACATAAATTATTTGTTTGGAAACACATTGCAATTGATTAATTCATCAAGTAGGTAAAACTTAATAGCTTGTTTGTCAAACTTAACTCCATTAGAAGTAAGTTTTCCATAAAATAACTCAACAAGTGAATGCAAAGCGAGTTTAGGATTATTTTTTTCCTTAGTTAAAATAATGTCACTTTCATCTTTTAAAAAATCTGAAATTATTTCAGCTTCCACGCTATCAATCTCTGATTTTGCTTCAATCAAAGGGCCATTATATTTACCATATAAACCTGCATATTGTTGTTTAAGGTAAACTGAATGTTCACTAAATCTATTTTCAATTTTATTTTCTGGATCAACGTTTACAGTTTTGTTAATAATTATCCTGTTTTTATTTAAACTAAGATAATTAATTAGCTCCATTATGGTTTCAACTTCCGAACATTCTGTTTTTTGTCTTTCTGTTAATACATTATTGTTCAAAAAGTCTGCTAAATCTTTAATCTTATCAATTTCTGGAATGTCATTAATAATTGCAAGAAGTCTTTTAATGTCTAAAACATCTTCTTTATGATTAAAGTTTTTCCCGAACTTCGTTCTGTAATTTTTTGCATCTTTTGAAATGAGCAATATTTGTAATTTATAGTCTTGATTTTCTGGTTTTGCGAAAAAGCCATCAATCGCTTCTTTAATTTTGATATTGTCATTTTGGGACGTAACCTGAATTGCTTGCTTATTAACAGTGTCAATTAGGTCTATATGGGCAAAATTATTACTTTCAAAATTCGTATTGTTAAATTCAAATCCAATTAAATTGAAAAAGTCTCTATAAAAATTTTCAGCAAAAACATTGATGTCAGTTAAATTTAGTGAATTAAAATTCTCTACTTCTTTCTGAAGATACGTTAGTCTTTTCGTAATTAATGATATGTAGATTTGCCTGTTGTCCATTTTCGTTGCAAAGATACTTCTTCTAAATTTTGTCTTTCATAATTTTTAATTTATTTCTAGTCATGATTATATTACTTTCAAATAACTGTTGGACTAAGCATTTGGCATAGGCAATGCTACTTTTTGTTTCCATTTGCCACGCCAAATTGGTAGTTGGCCCCAAAAGCCTTAGTTAGTGTAAATAGTTTTATTCTATTTCCTTCACTTCAACTTTTGTTATTTTATCAGATAATTTCAAATTCTTTATATTTAAAATGGAACTGTTTCTAACATCCAAGAATTTTTGAAGTTCCTGTTTTGAGAATCCTAGATTTTTTAGGTTTTCGATTCGTTTTGAAATTATATCCTGCTCTAAAAGACTGTTCTTCAATTTAGTTTCTTTATTAGGGAAGTAATGTTTGAACATGTCGAAAATCTGCTCCACAATTTTTCCTGCTCCCATTAAATCAGCAAATCCTGGGGAAGAATATTTTATACTTCTAACTTTAAATGACTTGATATCTACTCTGTCTTCTTCTAAAAAGGCTTTGGTGAAGTCCTGTCTAAAGTCTTCTACTAGTACTGAGTTTTTTGAGACCGACGAATAATTCATTCGTTTATATAACTGGCCATCAATTACCTGAATATCTTGTATAGTTTCAAATTCTAAGCCTTGTTCAATTAATTTTAAGTCTTCGCCTAAATTATTTTCTTTTTTCCATTGTCTTAGAACTTCGTTTGAATCGTCCACAAATTCAAGCTCTGTTAGAATTTTATATATAATATTTAAACTCACTAGTGTCCCATTAAAATTGGGACGTTTTAAAAATTAAATAAATTTGGCCCATTAAGCCTATTTCGTTCTTTGTCATTTTGAAATTTAGTTTTGCTGAAGAGTTCCCGAAGGTTCGTTTT
>NZ_JASWIM010000077.1:0-5180 GCF_030291335.1 Arenibacter flavimaris | reverse complement strand
CAAGAGCATACCTCCTGTCCAAAAATCATGATCGGGCATAAAAAAATGCCCCTAAATAAAATCTAAGGGCAGTTAATATTCTATGTGTTCTACAAAATTAAGCTAACTCCTGAAAGTGCCTACTTATTAATTTGTAGACATCAACCAGCACAGAACAAGTTATATGACTTAGCTGGTGGAAGATTCCTGAAACTAATATGTTTACCCACTAGATCAATCTATAGTTATAAAGCGGCACCGATTTAAACCAGAGTTCACAAAAATTAAATAATCGCACTTTAATGATTTTGTAAATCAATATGACCTTTTTTACCAGGAGTTTCAGAAGCAAAATTTTCATCGCCATGTCTCATTGACGATAAGGGCACCTCAATTCCATTTTCCCAGTAGTACGCACTTTCGATATTGATGTTCAACAATACCAAATTAGGGTCTCCTTGTCCATCGAACCATTTGTTTAAACTATCGTTCCAGAGTTCATCAACTTTGGGCAGATCGACAATATGCGTTGCATTTCCAAATAAAGAAATATATTTTTGGTTTAATTCATCGCCATATAGTATCTGAATTCTATTATCGTTTTCTATTTGACTGAAATTATCACTATCTCGAGTCGTGAACATCCATAAATCCCCTTGTTCATCCATTTGTTGGATAGTCATTGGACATACGGAAAATGGAATTTTTTCCAAAGCCGTTGCCATCAACACGGTTTTCGGTCCTTTCAACAGGGTGCGCAATTTACTAAGTCCTTGCCCATCCTTGGTATAATTTTTCTCTTTCATCTTATTAATATTATTAAACACTTAACAGTTGCCAACTGGTATTTTTAGGCAACAAGTTTTCGACATTCTTCTGCACAAGTCAAACAGGCGGCTGCGCATACTTTACAATGATCATGTTCATGTTGTCTGCATTGCTTTGCACACCAAGTGCATACCTCTGCACACAACAGACAAGCCTCTTTTGTATAAGGACTATCGGCAACCATATATTTAATACACAACAAACAGATATCCAAACACTGCTGACAGCATTTCGGACAATCATTCATACTTTCTTTTCCCGACATTTGAATTAGACAGTTCTGACAGTCGACAAGACATTGCTGACAAGCTTTTATACAACTTTCATACTTTGAAATCATAACATTGATGTTTTAAAATTATTACTTATATATTCAATTGACTTCCTTGAAGTCAAGGATAGTAAGCTACTATTTTCCGACATTTTATTATGGTAGAAGAACACCCAATAAAGTACTTAAAAAATGCAAAATTCTATTCAAACTTTTTGCTATTGGACATTTTTATTTTCGATTTCCAAATTCATACGGTAAGTAGGTATAACCCTTTTTACTGGACTTTGAAAAACTTACACAGTCCAACACATATAAGCGCTCGGTGTTTTCCTAATACCCGCTTTAACATTAGTTAGAATGTTGGTTATGTTACTAATTTCATATAACATATAATGCGAATTAAAAGTATACGTATATGTACTCAAAATATAGAGAAAAAGAAATATACTTTAGCTCAAAAGAAGGAATTTTAAACGCTATCGACCTAAGCATATGCACAGTTCTAATGAGTTAAATTGTTTTTCAAATACGTTAAATCTTATCATCAATTCAATTTAACTTTAGATATAGAATTATTAAAAGAAGTTAATGTGACAGGTGCTATCTTAGCGGAAAGCACAGCGGGTCTTTCCCGGACAAAATATCACAGGTATCACTAACAGATTCCATAAAAAATAATTCTTATAATATTTGTTGAATTATAGTTTGATTGGTTATAGTTCGATTAGTTCAGAAGGGCTTCAGAAATGGAGCCCTTCTATTTTCAACGAATGTATTGCGTCAGGACTTAAGAATACATGAAGTCCATATTTGGCTTAATCAACGGTATTTGAATTATTCCTTACCGTTGCACTGGATGTATTATAACTAATCGAATTTCAAAATTAGTGTTCCGGAAGGAGGTATTAAGTTTAAAATAAAAAGGTTGAGAAAAGAATGACCATCAAATAAATTAACCAATAATGCCGCAATCGGGCCGGGTTTTTCCCAAATAAAATTTTGGTTACCTTAAATAACAACGGACGATGATTACTCACAAACTTATAACCTATTTCGCTAATTGTTTGGAATAAATATAACTTTTGGTAGTAATGGTAGAGAAAATTCCACTTATTGGAATAGAATAATGTGCGATAAGCGGCTTCTGCTCCCTTATAAACCCTTCCATCTGGTTCTATCAAATGTATGGCCTGGCCAAATGCTTGCTCCGATATATCTGGGATAACGAAATAAATGCTTTGATAAGTGACATAGTCAATAGTTTCTCGGGTTAATATTTTCCATCTAACAATCCAAAATTTACAAAAACCACACTTTCCGTCCCATATCAGGCATGGTTTTGAGGGGAAGTAACCGCTTTGGAATTTACGTTCCATATTGAATTATATAATTTCACGTCAAAACTCAATCTTCATTTTGAGTTCGTTGACACAGGTAATTTTTATCGGTCAGGTCCAAAATCATAGGAGTAATACTAGTTTTTCCATGTTTAACAGCCCATCGATCCGAACCTTCGTCCTCCGGCTCTAAGGGAATAACGGTAAACCAGTATTGGTGTCTCCCCATTGGATCTTTATTAGCAATAATTTTACCATCGTATTGTCTAACTGACTGGCTAGTCCATATTATTTCTCCGAAGGGATTCCGAGGAAAGTTAATATTCAATAATTTCAAATCCTTTGCTTTTATCACTTCATTAAGTGCATCAATTACATAAGGCTCCAATTCATCAAAATCGGTGTCCTCGACCCCCACGGATACACTTAAAGCTATACCACGTATGCCAAATAAAACTGCCTGTCGTGCTGCTGAGAGCGTACCGGAGTGCCATGCTGAATTGCCAAGATTGGCCCCTATATTGATACCTGAAAGAACCAAATCTATACCTTGGAACAAATGGACACCTAGAGCTACGCAATCCGCAGGTGTTCCGCTTACACGAAAAGCTTCCAGACCTTCAAAGTGAATCGGTGATTTTTTAAAGCTAATTGGTTTACCCGAGGTAATAGCTTGCCCCATGGAAGATTGCTCAATATCCGGAGCCATTACGATAACCTCTCCAAAGGCTTTGGCAACATTGGCTAAACATAACAAACCCGGACTATAAATTCCATCATCATTCGTAACCAGTATTTTCATGATATTATAGTTAATTTCTTGATTAATTATACCATTATAAGCCATGTTAAGGGACAACATCTGTAAATCTCGGTCAATCAATTCCATGAGTTTTGTTCTTAAAAAAAAAATATTGACTCGAAAGCAATGACTCATTCAAATTGAATTTACGAACGACTATATTTATATAAAAAGAATGAGATGATTTGAATATTATGAAATTTAAACGAATGAAAAAAGCACAGATTTTTCATAATCCTACAGCAGGAGATGGCACTCACAGTAAAAAAGTGGTAAAAAATATTGTTAAAAGAGCCGGTTACCGTGTAGATTATATATCCACCAAAAAAAAACACTTTTTGAAGAATTTTAAGCCATACGAACTGGATGCCATTTTTGTAGCTGGGGGGGACGGAACCGTACATAAGTTAGCTGAAGCTTTAGTGAATAAAATGCCAGATAGTCAAATACCTATATATCTAATACCTTTTGGTACCGCCAACAATATCGCAAAAACAATCCAGAATTTAGGCGCAGATGGATTAATGAAGGTCGATTACGGAAGAGTGAAAGGTTTGCTGAAGGACCAGCTATTTTTTGAAAGTGCAGGATTCGGTATATTTCCCGAACTGATATTTGAAATGGAAAAAAAATCAGAAAAAGACGTTCCTTATTACGAGTTAAAACAAGCCGTTGATAAATTACAAGAAATTATCAGAAAAATTAAGGCGGTAAAAGCCACCTTGAAAGTAGATGGACAAATAATTACTGGCTATTTTTTACTGGTTGAAGTGATGAACATTCCATTCTTAGGTCCCAACCTACATATAGCACCTAGTGCGAATCCGGGTGATGGCTATTTGGAGTTGATTTTAGTTGATGAACAATATCGGCAGGATCTATTGGATTACCTAACCAATAATTCCTATAACAATACCGAAAGTCTAAATTTAAAAAATTTTGTAAAAACCTATAGTGTAAAAAAATTGCATATTGAATGTGAGGCTGTCAAAATGCATTATGATGATCAACTGGTAGATGATTATATTGGACAAACCTTGGAAATAGAATCTGTACCTAGCCAATTGAAATTCCTCCTAAATAATTGAATTTATCGACCATTCGTATTCCAAGGGCTTATTATTTGCTTTACTTAGATTTTGTTTAATTCTTGACCACCAAAACTCAAAAAGAGGCCCAAAAAAGTGTATGGACCAATGCCGTATTGACCATACCGGCCACTCTGATTTTCTTTTTTGTGGGTACTACTTTATTCGCTTTTTTCAAAAATTATCCTAACCAGCTTAATCCTACTTTTGAAAACAATGATGCCATATTCCCCTGGTATATTGTTTCGGAGTTACCAACTGGTATTTCTGGATTATTGATTGCAGCAATATTTGCTGCGGCTATGAGTAGTTTGAGCAGTAGTATGAATTCTAACGAAATTGTATTGATATGGTCTCAAATCACCTGATAATCAATTATTTATATCATAATTTTGAAATTTAAATTAATAGAAAAAACCATAAAAATCCATATAAAACCGCAAAATGTTGTACATATGTTGTACATAGATTTTATATCTTTATGTTATAACAATTTATTATGGCCACCGTAAAGATAGTATTGCGTAAGAATTATCGGAAGAAAGACGGAACATTTCCAATTGCTTTGCGATTGACCCAAAACAGGAAGTCAAAATTTTTGTTTACAGGTGAGTATATCCTAGAAAAGGATTGGGATGAAACTAAAGGGTTGGCAAAAAAGAGTTATCTCAATTCCTCACGACTTAATAACATGCTCTTAAAAAAGGTTTCGGAAGCTCATAATATGGCTTTGGAAATGGAGGCAAGCACAGAAAATCAGTCGGTTTCCACTTTGGCAAAAAAGATTCTGGGCGAGGACAAATTTGATTTTTTCAAGGTGAGCCAAATCTTTCTGGAAAATCTTTTAAAACGGAAAAAATTCGCTCAACATT
>NZ_JASWIM010000076.1:0-5987 GCF_030291335.1 Arenibacter flavimaris | reverse complement strand
TAAGAACCCTGACCGATAAATGGAGGGAGGACTACAACAGGAAGCATCCCCACTCCGCTTTGGGAGATATACCACCTAGGGAATACAAAGACCGTTTCGGGGAAGAATTCTTCCCCGAAACGACCAATATTAAAGAAAAATTGTTGAATTTAGAGATGTCCTAAAAAGGGTAAGGCTACAGGCTCTATTGGTCTCAATACTACTGTTGAAAATTTAAATGCAACTGCATTAATTAATGATATAATGTCAATTAAAGTAAACCCAATCAAATATGATGAAGGTGTTGAATTGGTAAATGCAATATTGAATTATGAGAAAAAAAATATTACAAACGAGAATATAGATTTTTTACTTAAAAGAATTGAATGGCTAACACCTTTTTATATAAAACTCATGATAAAGGAAGTTATTGATTTGATGGAAGATGATGATGATGAAATAACAATTGAGTTAATTAATGATTCATTTCAAGAAATTATTGATTATAGGAATAATAATTATTTTGAACACTACTATAGTAGACTTAGAGGTTTCTTTAATGGTGAAGAATTTGATTTTATTATTGAAACACTAAGTTTTATTGTTAATCATAACATTATAAAAAAAGGAGATATTTATAATATAGCTGTTAAGTATAAAATTGAAAAACAATATAGAAGCTTAATACATACCTTGATATACGATGGATATATCCATTCTGAAGATTCAGGGGAATCATATAGGTTTAACTCACCAATATTAAAATTATGGTGGAAAAAATATGTAGCAAATTAATTCAATTATGAATACAACAATTTATAATCCTGCAAATAAAAGAAAAGACCAACTAATTGAAGAATTTGTTGTGAGAACCAGACTTTTTGAATCAATTATGTCTGATATAAAAACAACTGATAATAAATATCCTGGTCAACATTATTTATTAATTGGACAAAGAGGTTCAGGAAAAACAACTTTAATACATAGAGTAAAATATGCAATTGAAGATGATAAAGAGTTATCTAATCTGATTCCAATGGCACTAGGGGAAGAGCAATATGGTATAAGCGAGCTCTTAAATCTTTGGGAAAAAATTGGAGAAATTTTAGAAGATTATTATGGTTTTTCTCATTTATCTGATGAAATAGAAAATGAAATTAATAAATCAAATAGTGAAGAAAATTGCTTTGATATTCTAATAGACAGTTTAAAAAATAAAAAGAAAATTCTTGTACTTTTTATTGACAATTTTGGAGACTTATTAAAGAAGTTTTCCGATTTAGAAATCAAGAGGTTAAGAGAAATTTTAATGACATGTTCGTCTATACGATTAATTGCAGCTTCTCCTGTTTTAATTGAACAAATTTTAGATTATCAAAAGCCTTTATTTGAATTTTTTAAAACTATCCCATTAAAAGGATTAAACAATGAAGAAATTAAAATCTTATTATTAAAATTATCTGAATTAGATGATTCAGTCGACCAAATAAATCACATTATAGAAAAGAATCCTGAAAGAATCGAAATACTAAGGATTTTAACAGGCGGTGTTACCAGAACTATAGTGTCACTATATAAAATATTTGTAGATAATGTAGGAGGCAGCTCTATCAAAGATTTGCAGCTAACATTAGATGCTGTTACACCTTTATATAAGCATAGAATGGATGACCTCCCTAAAAACCAACAAAAAATAGTTGATATTGTGGCTAAAAGTTGGGATGCTACAAGTGTAAAAAATATAGCAAAAAACTCAAGAATTGAAAGTAAAATAGTCTCCGCACAATTAAGATATTTGGAAAAGAGTCAAATAATTGAAAAGATTCATACTGGTAAAAAAAATCATCTTTATCAGATAAAAGAAAGGTTTTTTAATATTTGGTATTTAATGCGGTATGGTAGAAAATATGATAAAAAACGTGTTATTTGGCTTGTCAGATTTCTTGAATCTTGGTGTAGTAAAGAAGAGCTTGAAAAAAGAGTGAGTTCACATATACATTCATTAAACAATGGTGAGTACGATGATGCTGCGGCGATTTTATTAGGAGAAGCGTATTTAAGCTGTAAAACGATAGATATTAAATTAAAAAAAGAACTCGTTTTAAGGTCGAAAGAAATATTACCGGAAAATTTAACTGAAGGAATGTCAATTTCAGATTCAGATTTATATTTCTCTGCATTTAATTACTATTTAAATGAAGATTACGAAGCAGCAATAAAAATTGCTCTAGAAATTTCGAAAAAAGATAGAATTTATGGATTTATTTCAAATTCATTTTATCAAATTGATGATTTAGATAACGCATTAAAGTATTCCAATCTATTAATGGAATCAGAGACTGAAATTGAAAATGTAGATTACGGGCTAAGAGGCTCAATTTACCATAAATTAGGCGAAAGTGAAAAGGCTATAAAGGAATATAAAGAAGCTATAAACAAAGGCTCTAACGAAGCATTGGGAGATTTAGGTTTTTTATATCTTCAGATTGATGAATTTGATTTAGCCGAAGAATACTTACTTAAGGGGTTAAAACATGATGAATCTAAAATGAAATCATCACATTTCTTAGGACATCTATATAGTATAAAAAACTCAAAAAAGAAAGCAATAAAATACTATAAAGTAGCTATAAGGTTAGGAGATAAAAGGGCTAATTTATGTTTAGCGAGATTATATGATGAGAATAACGATTTTGATAATGCTAAAATTTATTTTAAAAAGGCTCTCGAATATTATCCAGAAGAAAGTTCGATTGATTTAGCGACTATATTGTTTGAAAAAGATAGCAAAAGTAAAGAAGCTGAAAAATTATTGAAATCTATTAAAGATATTGAAAATTCACAAATTCAATTTTCAATAGCAAAAGTATATGACGTATATGCGGAAAATTATTCCAAAGCAAAATTGCATTACAATAAATCAATTAAATTAGGAAATAAGGAGGCAATTCACAAATTAGCTCATGTTTATGAAAACATGGGTGATTTTAAAAATGCTGAAAAGTATTTTTTGAAAAGCTACGAGATTAATGAAGATTACGACGCTTTAGTGTGTCTATCTGAATTATACCTAGATGCTAATGAATTTAAAGAAAAAGCACTAAGTCATATTAAATTAGCTAATAAAAACATCAAATTCAACTCACTAAAAAAATTACTTTATGCAAAAGTATTGCTTTGGAATAATGAGATTGAAACTTCTTTAGAAGTTATTAACCCAATTTTAAGTGCATTTGAGGATGATGAAAACAACGAAGATTTTCAATATGAATTTAATGATATTATTGAGTATTTTATAGAATTGATAAGTATAGGTTATTATAATATTGTTTATGATTTATTAAATAAACACCAAATAATTGATATGTTTAAACCTATCTATTTTACACTTATGCATTATATGAAAGACGAATTTCCAGATGAATATTTAAAAATGGGAGAGGAAATTAAAGAAGTTGTTGATGAAATTATTAATGATATTGAGAACAAAAAAAAATAATTTAAAACTTGGCCTCATAAAATTTTGGCTAAAACAATAGGAGAAATGAGCGTGTATATTTTAGGGATTTAGTAATACAGTTTCTTAAGAGTTTCAATTATACAAGTGATTTCAAAGCAATGTTAACCAGTTACAATGTTTCCTAAAATATAGCGAAAGAGCCTTTAATTGTTTCCAAAATTATATGCAGCCTTGAATTTTTGTTTCTTTTGTTTCAAGACAAAAGATAATGAAACATTAAAAAAAGGATTAATTGAAGTTCTACATATAACAAGTGCATAGAATTTTATTTTTCTTAAAATTTATGCTCTTGTGGCAAGTTTACGAGAATCATCTAAAATTTTTTATGACGTACATTTTATCGAATACGCGATTTTTAATAAGAGCAAAAGGTTAGCTTTTATTTTGGCGTTGGCTAGCGTTGGATAATTGTGTGTAAAATAAATTGCCAGAGCAATTTGATTTTATAAAACAATCGAGCGCTTGGTAGCGGCTATTTTACATAACGGCTAATTATAGATACATAATGTTTTAAAAAACTCTGCGAAGCAAACCGCTTATTAGTTTAATGACCCAAGTTCCAATTATTCTAATGAAAACGAATGCTTCTGGGATATTTTACATAATACTACATTATAGCTATCAAATGGACTCCTCTTATAAAATACCAATGATAACATTTGTACTATAATTTACATTATGTAAAATACGATAAAATATAGGAGATTAAGTATCTCCTATATTTTATGCGAGATGGCGCGCTGGCCAAGAATACTGTAAACATCATTTACGTCGGCCCTATTAAACATACAGCCTTTAAAATCATTTATGTAGGATTCTGGATGTAAGATTGAGTATCTCCTATATTTTATGCGAGATGGCGCGCTGGCCACAAGAATACTATAAACATCATTTACGTCGGCCCTTTTAAACATACAGCCTTTAAAATCATTTATGTAGGATTCTGGATGTAAGATT
Organism: Arenibacter flavimaris; assembly: GCF_030291335.1. NCBI lineage: Bacteria > Pseudomonadati > Bacteroidota > Flavobacteriia > Flavobacteriales > Flavobacteriaceae > Arenibacter > Arenibacter flavimaris. The sequence continues at coordinate 1,531 of NZ_JASWIM010000076.1, read as the reverse complement.
AAATATCTGCGTAATTTATAACAGTATAGAATCCGATGGTAAACCATATTCCATAAAAAAAGCTCCGAATATCAATATCCGGAGCTTTTTTTCCTATTTTTCCTTTAATGTTATTGCCCTTGGCTACATGCTCTAGTAAAACACCCACAGGAAAATCATAGGCAACGCTTTACTACCGCAACATGTTGCTGTATTCCTCCACCGACTTTTGTACTTCCAGATAGGAACGGATCTGGGCCATCGTTTTTTCAAAGAGTTCAATCTTTAAATCCTTTTCCCTTTTTAAAGCCTTGATCAATTCCACATTCGTATTTTTCAAGCTCTTTAATGTGTGTCGGAGAGTTTCAGATTTAATAAACAATGAGTATGTGTTGGGTTCACATACATAAGAGGTCAATTTTTTTTCCAATTGGCATAAGTCATTATTGGTACGCTCCAATTTTAAAATACATCCACTGTTGGAAGGCCTGCTAATCAAATTTCTACTAATCTTTGTGGTTGTTTCCATAGTGTAAGCTTGTTTTAGGGTTAACGGATTTTTTTTGGTACACTCTTATATAAATTGATTTTATTGGTCTGTAGCTAAAAGATACGACAAAAATCCCATTTTTATATAAGCAAATCCCTCATTAACATTAGTTTAAAGCAATATTAACACCCCTCCCCGCATCGACGTACCGGATTATTTCTCCGACCAACGGTGCATTTTCCATGAAATCCCTGCTTTTTATTGGGCCCCTACTCCTACGCCTAACAATTTCTCTCCCTCCACTCCCCTCCTGCCCCAAATCATTAGTTTAACACCAACCCCATCAACTTTGCTGCTAACATAAGCCTCTCCTGTATGATTTCATCTAGTTTATGAATGGGAATCCTTATCCACAGAATAGGATTCAAAAGCTCCGAGATTCAGCTTTTTGTTTTGAAAAAAGCGCGGAGTTTTGAATCCGATTTTTAGACATAGTCTAAAAAATTCCTTGGAGAAGGTGTCTTTTCTTTTGTTTCGTTTTCTTTGGACAAGCAAAGAAAATGAAAAGTAGATTTGGTTATGGGTACTTTATTTGATTACAGGTTTAGATTTAAGTCGGAAGATATTCCACAATCAAGGAAATTGATGATACAGGCAAATATAAAAATTAATGAAAACCTACTGGGAAAAATGAATGATAAAAAAGAATCCCCGATGCATTGCATCGGGGATTCTTAATATGGTTATAAAGATTATGGCAACTACCAGCTGATCTCTTCAGATTCACCATTAGGATAGGTAACAGTAACTGTCTGTCATCTAGATGCCAACTCTGTATTTCTAGGTTGCAATATTCCGATTGACATTCTAAAAAGAATTATCGGTATCGGTATTAAAGATTTAAGGAGAAATGAGTCGAAAATCAGAGCAAGAAGTTTGTGAATGGGAATCCTTATCCACAGAATAGGATTCAAAAGCTCCGAGATTCAGCTTTTTGTTTTGAAAAAAGCGCGGAGTTTTGAATCCGATTTTTAGACATAGTCTAAAAAATTCCTTGGAGAA
>NZ_JASWIM010000075.1:0-6367 GCF_030291335.1 Arenibacter flavimaris | reverse complement strand
ATCTGTTATTAATCGTTTGCGCCAAGTCCTTATAGCATTTTCAAATTCTAGAATAAAATAGTCGTGTTGACCAACTTTATTTTTTTGTACAACAGCTTGCCATATATCTGGGGAGATAGTTCCTCTCGTTTCTATATCTGTGTAAAGTATTACAGGAATTGAACTTATTCTAAAATTTCCCTTTGAGTAAGATGTATCGAAACTATTTCTGAATCTAAGAATTTTTGATGCTTGCAGACTATCTAAATTACCTGTAGATGATTCGTTTGTTATTATTGCATCTATATGAAGTTTTTTGTTTTCTAATTGCTCAACAATGAATAATTTAAGTTTTTCAAATGAATTACAAAAGATTAATTCGTTTTCTTCATATCCATAATTCCTGAAAATATTCCTGTAAGTTTCCTCGGATGATTTAAAATCATTAATTAATATTTTCATTTTTTGGCAAATGTCTGCTAACATCTCCGTTAGCATACCTATTTTATAGTTCTTTAATCTTTAATGTTTCGTCTGGTTTCAATACCTCAAAAGTATAAGTTGAAAATGACATATTATATGTTTCTGAATTCGGGTATTTGTGAGCAGGTTTACAAGATATTTTTGAATACAACTTAAATTTCGGGTATTTACTTATTTTTTCATTGACATATTTTTTAGTGGTAGAATCTAACTTGTTTAAATTAAAAGTCAATTTGCTTTGGCTAATTTTTGTAATCTCATTTTTTTTGGTTGATTCTTTATTGTAATAGATATCAATTTCTGAAAAAAGAGTTTCTATTTTTTTATCAAACCCTGCCAACAGAAAATAACATTTAAGATTTGAATGACTTGAAAATAAATTCTGTAAACGAATTAAGTCCCAAATTAATGATGCTAAGGAAATTTTAGAGTGTCCAATCCATTTAGATTCTACTGCATATTTCCATTCTGTTTTTTTTGATAGTACAAAATCTACTTGAAGTGGTCTTCCTTGACCTCCATTACCTAAGGGATGATTAATTTCTGCCTGAGTTTTAAAATCAGTAATACTATTGAGAATTTGACCAATAGGATAGGATAAGTATTTTTCGCTAAAGAGTAGTCCTCGAAAACAATGAAATTCAAAAAGTAGCCATCCAGAAACTCCTTCGCTAATTTTTCTTTGAATATTATTTAGGTTACTCATTAAGTTTAAATTAAAAAGGCAAAGAGCATTAGTGTCTCGAGTAGGATTCGAACCTACATCTGATGGTTAAAAATCTTTGCTCTTTGCCTTAAATGCCGCCAGGTTTTACCAATTAAACTATCGAGACATCTATTATTTTCTTTAAAGAACTGACTTTTCTTATATGTGTTAACGGTTTAGCTATGAACAGTACCGGAGCAAACTAGCGTTTACTTTCCGCAACGCACAAAGCGAAATCTTTTTGTTTTGTTTTTTCTTTGTCCCGTTTAAAACCAAAATCCATAAAATTTTGTGGACTTCATAAAAATACACAAAACTTAGCGTTTAAAACTTAAGTCCGTATTGTTTATAGGTTTTTTTTGGAGGCAGTTTTTTATTTTCCACATACAGGGCAAGCGGTAGAGTTGATTGGTCCTAAGCTTTTTCTTAGGTTTTCATTCACTTGTCCTTTTTCAAACTCACTCTTTCCATCGAATTCGTTAATGAACTTTTTTAATTCTTGTTTTTCAGACGAAGTTAATTTTGTGTACTCAATCTTTAATCCTGTTAATTTATTGCTCATAATCTATTTTTTAAAGTATTTTTAAATTTACCACAAACAGGGCAATTAGAAGATTCCATAGATGTGGGTGTATTTTTGCATCCTACACACTCTTTTTGATATTCTCTTAATGCATATCTCATTCCCATTCTAAGCTCCCAGTCCTTTATGTTATGTTTACTGTCTTGTTCCGTTCTTGCTTTTAGACGAGTATTGATTATTTCAAAATTTAAATCAAACTCAGTAAAGTTACTTGGTGGAAATTCTGCTAATTTTTTAAATCTATCGTTTAAGAAATAATGAGCTTGGGCGGCTTCACTTGCGTAAGAAAGTTCATCACTCCATTTGTAAACTACGGAAATTATTGAAATTAAAAGCTGAAGAATTGAAACAGGAACTGCAATTGCCATTAATGCTTTTAGAAAACTATTATTCAGTCCATATCCCATAGCTGTTGCGCCAATCGTAACTGGAACTAATATTCCTAAGACCGTAATATAACTAATAAGTCTGCCATAGTGATTAGCTCTTTTTTCGAAAATATAAGACTTGCCAAAAGAATGAAATCCATTATCGTGAGATTTAGTTCTCAATCTATCTATTTTAACTTCGTCTGTTTCCATTTTTTTTAAATTGCCCCCAATGCTAGAGTGTAAGTAACTTGTGCTTATTTATCCATTATAGGCTAATTTAGTATTTTTTTTGTCGCCTATGTACATTTGTTAAACTTGATCCACTTAATTCAAAACTATGCCTTCTTTGAGGAAATCTTCTTGTGCAGGGAAGGACACCAATCATTAAAGAAACATGATGAATTTATAACCTCACAATTGAAATCAAAAATATTACGATTTTTAATGTTGGGAATTTAGGACTTCGATGGTTGCAAAGTAGGGCGACAGAATTGGTACTCGCGTCAGCAGGAGAACAAACAGAATACTGTTATAATTCAAACATAATAAGTTCAGAATACTTACCCTTCATTTCCACTTAAATGTTCAGCAAAACTTTTATGAATCCTTTAAAACAGAGTGTTTTTTTACGGTAAATCCACGGAAAACATTCTAGTACTATAAATTTAAAAGTTACAAGACTTTAATTTTCTTGCCTGATTGGGGTATAGGAATTCTGTTCAATTGAGACGGTTTTTTGGCTTAAATTTTATCGTAATAACCATTCCCATCCAATACACTCCCGTCGCCTTATGAGGAAAGGATAGAAAGGAAATTCATTTTTAAGCCTAAAAAATTATGGGTTTAGATCAAGTTTGTTCAGAAAATTTGTCTATCAAGTGGATATCAAAATAAGAGAACCCACGCCGTTGTATATGTTGTTCACATTTAGTGAGTGTCTCGAACCTCACCTTACGGGTGTACAAGCACCCTCAAATAAATTGATTAACCTACAATTAGTTCAATACCTGCTTTCTCTGCCTTGTATTTTATTTTGGTCATGAGCTCGCAATAACTCCAATTTCTCAATACAAATTCTTCCTTTTTAGCAATATCCATCTTATCTTCCTGATTTAATAAAATGAGCGTTCCTGCCCGATGTTTAATGCAGAAATCAATTAACCTTCGGCTGTATACATGTATACGATGGTGCACATAATCACTTTCTGACTTTCGAAGCCTGTCCACCGCTTTAAGTTTTCTTTTACGCCCTTTGCCCGATCTGGAATAGGTCGCGCCAATTTGCGCTCGTTTGTATGCTGCCTGTATCGCCAACCTCCTGTACAAAAACTCTTCCCTGGAACCAATGGTAAGTTTGGTTTTGCCAGCTTTCACAATTATAGGGTATTCTAGGGACAGGGAAGCCTCCGCTATTAACGCCGGATCCAGACTATTCCTTTCTTTTTCAATTTCAAATACTGCCAGCCAATAGGTTTTTCCATCTTTGACTTTAATGTGGGAAGTACAAAGCTTGATGTCGCCTTCGACCAAACGCTCCAAGAGTTTTCGTTTGTCGGTGAAATCCCTTCCCAAATAGGTTTTAAAGGGAATGGAGAATAAGCGAAAACAAAATGCTTTTTTATCGGGATTATAGGATATCCGGTTCATGCTTTTTGGAGGGAACGGAAATGCCATTTCCTTTTTAAAATTCCGTAGGGAGCATTGCCCCCGCCAATATTCCGATTTGTTTTTATTAAAAGTGGATAACAGGTTATTGTTCAGGCTCGATAAGATATCGGTAGGGATTTCTCCTTTGAAGCGATCGGATACCACGCGGTAAGTGGTATTGATACGGGAACGTTGCAGGATACCGTCTTCCTCTTTTTTTTCATCGGCCAGTTTGTACTTGATTCCTTCAGAAAGATAAAAGAACTCTTTGATCATTTCTTGTACATACATATGGGAGACCATAATGTTCGCCGCCCTAAAGCACCGATTTTGATACTGGTAGAGTTTGTCCAGTTTCTCCTTACGCTCTTCTTTTGTAGGCAGATCTATCAGCAACTGGATCCTTCTAGTGAGTTTAATAGTTGATTTTCCCATATTAAGCCAATTCTAATTTTTCTCCCTGACGGACATTCGATAGCTTGTATGCCACTATAAACTCTTTATGAACTTCTTTTTGGGGTAGGTTCAGGACTTCGGCAATAAATGCAAAGGAATACTTCTTGTTGCACCGCAACTCCAATACCCTTTCTTGTTCCTCGGTCAACACTCTCGGGGCTTTTACTTCATTACCGGAACACTTTTGTTCATTTACACGACTACTCCCAAAATGGATAATCTTTCTAATATCCTGAATAGCCTTTTTTACATCTTGACGGGTCTTGCAAATGCTTGTTCCCATTACTTCGGCAATAGCTTTATATTGGAAGCCATATTTTAAACAGAGGTTGATCAGGTGTCTCCTTTCTGCGGTCAATAAGGGCAGCACAACTTTGATTTGGTCGAAGGCTTTTTGTTTCGACTCTTGATTTCGCAAATGTTCATTGTCATTAAGCGGATCATAGCCCACCATAAAGTCCTGGTAATTTTCGTAGCCTTCTAAAGAGTAAACCTTCCTAAAGAACTTGTTTTTGGGCTTGCTGTAGTATGATATACATTCTCTTTTCATGACAAACCTTAAGAAGTAGAAGATATGCTTTGGGCTTTCTATATGGTCCCTATGGATCCATAGCTTTAAAAAGGCATCTTGAACCAAGGATTCTATTACAAATTCATCATCTATAAATCGCTTGCCTACCCAGAATATATTTCTGCTATATGTAGCATGAATTTGTGCAATGGCGGATGTGTCACCATTCTTTAACAGTTCAAAATTCTTTAGAAGGTGAATATTGTTCTTCATAGGTTTGATTTTTTGGCGATTATGATTCTCTAATAAAATGATTGATCTTTGGTCTGGGAACATGTTCTTTTACTTTGTCTCTAAAGGCCATTCGCTCCCATACCGTTCCGTCATCCCTGCGAAATACTTCTTGGAAGCTATCTAGTTTTGATACCAGAAAGGAGACCATGTTTCCAGGAATATGCACTTCTTCTATATCTTTGCATATAGTGTTCAGCCTAAGCAATAGATATCTGGGATGGCAATAGTTTTTTGATATAACGGTCCACTCAAAATATCTCACTATAGCTATAGGTTCCTGACCGTTTATCAGATCTTTTATTTCCGTGCTTTTCATTTTTTGAACTAACCTTGATTCTTTGCCATAAAGTAACAATGCCGTTTTACAGTACCGAACCAAAATCATTGGTATTTTACCAAATGGATTAGGTATCTTACCAATAATATTTGAGGATTTTCCACTATCTTTACCTACACAACATATAGGATAAGTTATAATATTTGAGATATGAGCACAGCAACAAAACCAAACCATATTGGTAGAAAGATTGGCCGTATAAGGGAATTACGAGGTATGAAGCAGGAAGCCTTGGCCATGGAACTGGGCATTAGCCAACAAAGTGTTTCTCTAATTGAGCAAAGTGAAACCATTGAGGAAGAAAAACTGGAACAGGTGGCCAAAGCCTTGGGAGTTACGGCAGAGGCGATCAAGAATTTTTCAGATGAAGCAGTTTTTAATATTATATCGAATACGTATAATAATTCTAGTAGTGATAGTTCTACCATTATTGCCAGTTCTCTAAATTACCAGCCAACATTCAATCCAATTGATAAAATCATGGAGTTGGTTGAGGAAAACAAAAAGCTTTATCAAGAATTACTAAAAGCAGAAAAAGATAAGGTGTCCTATTTAGAGAAGCTATTGAACAAAGAATAGATTTCCTTTTTTTACATAGAATATAGAATTTTAAAACCATATCCGTTTTCATTCAAAAAGGAACCGGTTATGGTTTTCTTTTTTTAATGATAATAAGCTCTTTGCAACCATCGGGCGCAAAGCAAGATCGTTTTTGTGGCAACAAAAACACATCTTGAATTCCCTGTTTGCCGCAAAAAAATGCCTAAAAATGGTACTTACGGGAGCTTTTGCCGTAAAAATCCAAAGTTAGTCCAGCCTTTTTCAATTTAAACAACTGATAATCAATACAATAAAATCAGTAACGTCGCTTTAGCGCGTTACCCTCTTGCTGTGCGTACTGAGTTGCCCCAGGGTAGAGTGTACTTAGAAATAAGTTCATTGAAAGGGCAACGTAACTTTGAAAGTGATGATAGGGTTTATCAAGGTCAAAAAGAAACGA
>NZ_JASWIM010000074.1:0-6588 GCF_030291335.1 Arenibacter flavimaris | reverse complement strand
AACTCCTTTACCAATTTACGCATCCGCAAAGCATTATCCTTTTTTGTCATAACTCAAATAGTTTATGCCAAAGGTAAAAAGCCACATCACGTCATAAAAGACGCAGTTGCTCGGAGGGATACGTTCCCCATTCACATCATTTATTATTAGCATAAAAAGCTACTTAATTATGTTGGGTGCGATTTTAATCCATATATCACATAAAATGAAATTATGAAGTATGTTCGTTACGGCATATAGTTGACCAAAGTTAGAGATTTACCTTTACACTAAATCGATCTCCAATCTTGTTATTTAATTCATACGTAGGTCCAAATTAGTCAAGCTTTATGTGGACTTATGATACTATCCGTTTACATTTAAACACTATTTGATATCATTTTGATCTATAAGGTTATCAAAAAAAAGTGAGCCTTTTATAAACAAAAAAAACTCCCAATCTCTCGGAAACCCTGTTTTTATTAGTGGTATTAACCCATTTTATTTCTAACTCTTGGTCTTCTATTTCATATTTGATTAAATATTCAAAATAAATAGGATAATCATTATCAAATAAATGCCTAAATATTTCAATAATTGCCTCAAACAAATTTGATTTTCCAGTTCCATTTTTCCCTACAAAAACATCAATAAAACTGCTTCCGTCAAAATCAATCTTAAAGTCCTTTAGATTCTTGTATTCTGTAATTATGTGAACGTGCAATAATCTCATAACTAAATATTTGCCAGAACGGAGTTAAGGATTTGAACTTGCTTTTTAGATACTTGACCAATAGAATTTTCAAGTGAATTACAAAGGCTTAATAGCTTTTCTATTTTATCTGAAATTTCAATTTGAATATCAAGAGGCGGTAAAGGAATCGGGATTGAGATCCATTTCCCTTTATTGATTATTGGTGTTGCGGAACCACCTGCATTCGCCAATATTTTAGTTTGAAAGTAGTCTGATTGTAATACTGCTGATAAGTATTTCAAATGGACTCCATCATATGGAGTAATGGTGTTTACTTGTTGATTACAGGTAACATCACGATCGTTAATAGCCATTTTGCCAATACTCCCTCCAATACAAACCATTAAAATAGAATTGGCAGCAATAAAACGGGCTTTTTCTAGACCCAATTCTGAAAGACCGTTATTGGTATAATCTATCTTAAAGTCTTTTATATCACCAGGGCCAAGAAATGGAATATAGTTACCATAATATTCAGGATTCTTTTTGGGCGGAGTAGTACCAGTCTGAGTTTCGCCTAAGTTATCAAGTTTTGTCCATATCCAATTTACAGGAAGCTTAAAAGGCTCTTCGCTATTTGGAATTGAAGGGTATTGATTTTCGTGTTTTGAAGTTTTAGCATCAATCTTAAATCTCCCAGAAATCCCAATATTTAAAATCGCTTTTTTTAGGCCTTCTAAATTTGAGTTGGTAGAGTAAAGTTCACCAAACTTGTCATTAATAAATGTTGCTGCTTCTATTAGAGCTATTTCACCTTCAGCTTTAATTAGTTTATCAATCGCTGAGTTATTAATTTTTGATAGTATATCACTTTTGGAATCTCGCTGCTTCTCAAGTTGGTCACAAAGGTTCATTAGTTCCTCAATTTTTAGAACTACTCTATTTTGTTCTTCTTTCGGAGGTAGAGGAATTGGTAATTCCCTCATTGATTTTAAAGAAACATTTTTTATTGTTGAACCAGTAGCATTTGTGAATGCATAGTCTTTAAAATAGTTGCTTTTAATAATATATTTTATGTAGTGCTTATTTATGCCATGCATTAGATTAAAATAGCACGCACTTTTACCTAATATTACTTTTTCATTATCGTAAAATGCAACATTGCCGAGTGTACCATTTATTGATACCAAAACTGTATTTACTGTCAAGTCTCGCTTGTGTTTTTGAAACTCTTTTTCAGTTATAGTTTTCGTATTTGATTTGATTTCAATTCGCCCGTCAGTTAAATTATTACCATTTATAAAATAGTATTCACCATGATTGTCATATTGTGGTGTTCCATGAATTCCATCCCCTAATAATGAAACTATATTATTTAAGCTTGTCCAAATCCAATTGTCAGGTATTATAAATGGTCTAATTGGGTTGTTTTTGTTATCAAAATAAATTTGTTTCTTTATTCTTCCTTGTTTGAATAAGCTTTTCTTTTCTAGTTGAATTTCGCCTAATAATTTATCACCTGACAGTTCATTTTTATCTTGTATAGTTAAGCTACCTCTAATGGCCAATTTTAAGATTAGCTCACGCAATCTTGTTATCCCATCAGGAGTATTTATGGCTATTTCAAAATATTTCTCTAGCAACTCCATATTACTGATTTCCTATCGCTTGCATTAATTCTTGTTTCAAAATTTCTCTTGTCTCATTTAATTTTTCATTAATATCTTCATATTGAAGCATGAGTTTTTTAGGATCTAAATGAACCTCATCAACGAAATATGGATTTTTAAAATCTAGGTTATAATTGTTTTTTTCAATTTCTTTAACTGTAACCTTCCAAGCGTGTTCGTTCTGAACCCGCTTTTTCCACCATTTTTTCTCTAAATCGAACTCTTCTATTCTCAGCGGTTTGCTGCGAGAATATGATTTATAGCCTTCAGGGTAAGGGTGTTCAAAAAACCAAACGTTTTTTGTTGGTTCTCCTTTTTCAAAAAACAATATATTAGTATTTATACCGGTATAAGGGCTAAAAACACCTTTCGGCAATCTAACGATTGTGTGGAGGTTGAATTCATTAAGTAATTCTCTCTTAAGATTTGTTTTTACACCTTCTCCAAATAAGAATCCATCAGGAAGAACGACTGCCGCTTTACCTGTATTAGGTTTTAGTAAGTGCATGATAAGAGCCATAAACAAGTCGGCAGTTTCCCTTGTTTGGTATTTCTTAGGGAAATTCTTTTCAATTCCGTCTTCTTCAACACCACCAAAGGGAGGATTGGTTATGATTACATCTACTCGATCTTTTGGTCCATAATCTTTTAGAGGACGACTTAAAGTATTATCATGCCTAATGTTTGAAGGAACATCAATACCGTGTAACATCATGTTGGTCATAGCTAACATATGCGGAAGTGGCTTTTTCTCAATTCCTAAAATGTTATCCTGTAGTTTGGCAATGTCATTTGGTGTTTTAAATTGCTTTTTTTTATGTTCAATCACATTAACTAAAAAGCCACCTGTTCCGCAAGCAGGGTCAAATACTTTTTCGCCCAACTGTGGATTCAGAATATCAACCATGAATTGAGTAACTGCTCTTGGAGTGTAGTATTCACCTGCATTTCCAGCAGATTGTAAATCGCTTAATATTTTCTCATAAATATCGTTGAATAGGTGTCTATCAGAAGATGAATTAAAATCAACATCACCTTGAATCGTATTGATAACTTGTCTCAGTAAAGTACCTGATTTCATGTAGTTGTATGCATCCTCAAAGACACTTCCAATCACTTTGCCGTGAGGGGAAACACCTGCCGTGGTTGACAGTTTCTTTAATGCAGGGAATAAATCATTGTTTACAAAATCGATTAACTCCTCTCCCGTGTCACCTTCGTCATTTGCAGCCCAAGTTGACCATTTAAATCTATTAGGTAGGGGAGACTTGTAGCTGCTATTTGTTATTTCCCATTCCTTTTCTTTATCGTCAAATATTTTGAGAAAAAGAAGCCAAACCATCTGGCTTATACGTTGTGCGTCACCGTCCACACCAACGTCTTTTCTCATTATATCCTGAATTGTTTTTATTAATGTGCTTAATGACATATTCTAATTTTTTTATGCAGTATAAATTGCTTGTTCTAATTCTCTGATAGCTTCTTCATATTCAGCTAATCCACCAAATCTTTTAATAATTTCTAAAGGAGTGCCAAATGAAGTAAAAGGCTGAATAGTTAAAATCTTAGTCTCTTCTATATGCACGACACCTTCATCTGCATATTTTTCGAGAAGAGCATTGATAACATTTTGAGCTTGTTCACCATATTTGGTAAAGTAATTTCTCTTCTTTACTTGGTCTACTCTTTCTTTTCGTGTCAATGGAGGCATATCCCAAGCTACGTGGCAAATGATATCGAAAGGGTCAAGGTCTTTTCCGATTTCTTCGGCTAAAGCATCAAAGAAGACCCCTTCAGCTTCTAATGCCGTGATTATTGCTTTTTTCTTATCTGAATCCGACCACTTCTTTAAAAAATCGTCAAGAGAGGAAAATTCCTTTGATAATGTTTTTTTAGTGTAATCTTTTAATGACTCAGTTATTAGTTTACCATCAGCGTCAAAATATTGTACACGCTCTGCAACAACTGAAACAGGAACATCTGCTACATAGTACTTTTTGACTTTTTGCGACTCTCCGTCAGAAAGTTCAAAATCAGAGAAATCAAAATCATCATTTGTTGTGAAATCAAGTGGTTGATTTGCATCAGGACTAACTAAGTCGTCAGGTGGCACAGGCGATTCTCCCGTTTTTGGAGTGTAAACAACTACAGGATCACCATCAAAATCAGGGTCAGCAAATAATTCTGTTGCTTTTTTAAAGTCCATTATCGTAAAATAGAACTTATTAAAATCTTCATTGATTCTTGTTCCTCTTCCAATAATTTGTTTGAACTCCGTCATTGATTGAATACGTTGATCAAGTACAATCAACTTACAGGTTTGAGCGTCAACTCCTGTGGTCATTAATTTTGAAGTTGTTGCAATCACAGGATATTTAGATTCAGGAAAAATGAAATTATCTAGTTCAAGTTTTCCTTCCTCATTGTCGCCAGTAATGCGCACAACATATCTCGAATTATCGGCAGCTAAATCACTGTTTTCATTTACCAATGCTTGTCGCATTCTTTCAGCATGGTCAATATTATCGCAGAAGACAATTGTTTTATCAAAGCGATTAGTTTGCCTTAAAAAGTCAGATATTTTTTTTGCTACAAGTTGTGTTCTCTTATCTAAGACTAGACGTTTATCAAAATCCTTTTGATTATAGACTCTATCTTCAATTTCATTACCATATTTATCCAACATTCCTTTATCAGGTCGCCATCCAGTTACGTCTTTATCAATATCTATTCTTACAACTTTATATGGAGCGAGAAATCCATCATCTATTCCTTGTCTGAGAGAATATGTGTAAATAGGGTCGCCAAAATAATCGGTATTGGATACGTCTTTGGTTTCCTTTGGTGTTGCTGTTAATCCAATTTGAGTTGCGTTAGAAAAGTATTCTAGAATTCTTCTCCAATTTGAATCCTCTGCTGCACTTCCTCTGTGGCATTCGTCTATAACAATTAGGTCAAAAAAATCAGGAGAAAATTGCTTGTAAATGTTTTGCTCTTCTTCGGTTCCTGAAACAGCTTGGTATAGTGAAAGGTAAATTTCATAAGACTTGTTAGCTTGCCTTTTTGAAATTTTAGTCATTGCTGAACCAAAAGGCTTAAAATCATTTGTTATGGTTTGGTCAACAAGAATGTTCCTATCTGCTAAGAATAAGATTCTCTTTTTAGCTTTTGATTTCCATAACCTCCAAATTATTTGAAATGCAGTGAAGGTCTTTCCTGTGCCTGTAGCCATAACAAGTAATATTCTGTCATTGCCATTGGCAATTGCTTCTATCGTTTTATTAATGGCTAGTAATTGATAATATCTTGGTGTTTTATTTCCACCGTCACTATGATAATCTTGTGTGATAATGGTCTCTTGTACAGGAGTTAAATTTTTACTCTCTTTCAATAAATTCCATAAAAATTCTGGTGATGGAAATTCATCCAATGTTATTTCGGTTTCCACCTTTCCATCTTTAGCGATACTATTATGAAATAAGAAGCCGTCTCCATTTGAGCTAAATACAAAGGGAACATTGAGCATTTCACCATATTTAAGTCCTTGCTGCATTCCGTCTCCGACTGTATGATTGTTGTCTTTTGCTTCTATTATTGCAATGGGAATCCCTGGCTTATAAAACAAAGCATAATCAGCTCTTTTATTCTTAGCTCTAGTATGTAGTTGTCCTCGAACAATTATTCTACCATTGGTCAATGGAAATTCCTCGCGTAACTGAATATGCGTATCCCATCCAGCTTTCTCTAAAGCAGGAGTGATGTACTTTGTACATATGTCACGTTCTGAGAGGTCTTTTTTATTCATTAATATTTGGACGAATAGTCAAAATTAATTAGACATTGAAATTGATTGGGGGAACATCTTCAGAACATTTACTATTTTAGGAATTTTAAAAATAGGACTTTTATTGAATGAAAAAAATTCTATTTCTTTTACCCTTCTAAAATTTTTAGCCTATTTGGGCTATAGGTGAAAATTAGCAAACAAAAAATCAAATAACAAAGTGATCAAGCCCCCAACAGCGACACTATATCATATAATGGGAACGACACTATTAAAGGATATCATTTGCCCTTTTGATGCGTTAAAGTTTTGTTAAAAACTAAAAGTGAGCCTAAAGTGGGATCAAGAACAAAACTTGGGTCTGAAGTGAATAATTTATTTCTTTGCACTTTAAATTTAAGGGATGGACAAAGGAACCGATTTATCGTTATTGAGCTTATTTTTACCAGAGGGATTACTCG
>NZ_JASWIM010000073.1:0-6802 GCF_030291335.1 Arenibacter flavimaris | reverse complement strand
TTAGCTCGTTTCTTTTTGACCTTGATAAACCCTATCATCACTTTCAAAGTTACGTTGCCCTTTCAATGAACTTATTTCTAAGTACACTCTACCCTGGGGCAACTCAGTACGCACAGCAAGAGGATAACGCGCTAAAGCGACGTTATTAACCACAACCTGTTGATTATCATTATTTTAACCCTATTAAAGATATGCAGATTTTGTTTCATTGGGTCAAATGCCTTCGGAGGCCCTTATTTATATAGAACAAATTGGGACAATCAGGCAATTCAAGATGTGTTTTTGTTGCCACAAAAACGATCTTGCTTTGCTCCCGATGGTTGCAAAGTGGCTTATATTTTTTTCTTGCCACACCTAACCCAATTGCAGTAGTTGTGAATAGCTATCCGCTTACAAACATTTGTTATCGGATATTGGCCACTATAGCACCAGATTATGTCTAATTTATTAAGTGCTTTAAGGCTTTATCCAATTCCTTATATGTACCGCTTCCTCCTCCTTCTAGAAAAAACTTTATTTTTCCATCGGTTCCAATAATGAAATGTTTTGGATAAGATAAGTCGAAAAAATCTTTGGTCGAATTTGTTGTAACGAATTGTTCATACTTAAACTCTCTCTTGACCAAGAATCTTTTTACTTGACTATCCGTATTATCTGCAACAGCCACAAAAGCAATATTTCTATGTTTTGAGTACTTTTCAACTAATGTGTTTAAGCCAGGCATTTCGGATATGCAGGGTTTACAATTTGTATTCCACCAATTAAGAACTAGTATTTTATCTTGGTACTTATCGGTGTTTGATTTTGTCCCGGAGAGCGAGGTGAACCTTAGATTTGGGAGCTTATTACCCAATTTAAATTTATCAATTCCAATTATCTCCATTCTCTGTATCGTTTTCTCATATCCATTTAACCAATTATAGGACAATAGATTGTTATTCTCATTGAGATTTATAACAAATTTGACCTTCTCGGGTCTGTCTTTTCCTAGTATCAATTCAGACAACCCTTCATAAGTCGAAGATCCTGTTTTTGTTAAAGGGAAACCAGATGTTAATGTCAGTAGTGAATCATTATTTGTTATGGCCGACCAATAAAATTTATGCCTTTTATTCTCTGCTATTCCGAAATAAACCTGTAACGTGTCAATCCCCGTGGCAAGTTGAGCTGTTTTGACCTCTGATTGTCCGTACTGCCCATAAAAGTCAAAAAATTGCTTCACGACTTGGGGATAACCCTGTTCTAGTTGAACTTGAGTCCTTTTAAATTCATCTTGTCCACGAACTAATATGCTCAAAAACAACATATATATCAATAGGATTCTTCTCATTTTTTTTTTAAGTTTAGAGTTTTAATTAAAAAAAGTAATACTATACAATCAATAGCTTAATTTCAAAGTTCAAATAGCTGGTTTATATTAATGACTATTCAAACCAGTTGAACCGTTCGAATGGATTATTTTGATCCCACCCTCTCAACATAATTTTAGAAAACTGATTTACAGCAACATATTGATGCATTACTCCTTTTTCAAAATAAGTTCAATTACGCCATTACATGCTTCTTCTCCATATTTCTCAATCGCTTGGTGGCTTTTGTAAACATTTATTGAAGCAATTTCATTGTGTTCAATTTTATCAAACTCAGTTTTGGACATTTTCTTACCATCCACGATATATAGTGGGACTGTATCTCCAATATAAAATGGAGACTGTAGGTTGCTTTTATCAATGATAGGAAAATCACCGCTATGCTCCTTGTCATAGTTCACCGGTCCATATTTTTTAGTGTCCTCCTGAATTGAATCTAATGATTTCACCTGGGCTATTGTCTTCACATTAAACAGAAGGGTAAACCCCGCAAGCAATGGTAAGATAAAGGCATACTTGAATGAGTTTTTTCGCTCAGATCTGTTTTGGTTTAACATAATGATTCGTTTTTTAATAGATGTGTTAAAAAATGGAGCAACCAAAGAAGAATGCTTTTCACCAATACTCGTTCTTAACAGTAGATATTGATATTCCGTCTTATTGGTCATTTGGGCAATCGTATCGGTATCCGCCAAGTATTCCAGATTGTCGTCCAAACAGGCCTTGTACCACCATATAAACGGATTGCACCACTGAAAAGTGCTAAAAAGATGCATAACGATAATATCTATTGAATGTCTCCCTTCAGCATGGACTTTTTCATGTGCAAGAATTGTCTTTAGCTCGGATGTAGAATGGAGATCTGGATTATAAACTATATACCTAAAGAAAGAAAAAGGAGAACTCTGTTTATCGGTTTCGACCATTATGAACTTTCCTTCTTCATGCTTAATACTCTTGTCAATCAACCTATTTAAGGAAAATAATTGTAGGGCAAATCGCATGGCAAGGAGGAATGTGCCGGCGATATATAAATAAAATAGCAATGAAAGCCAATCGAAGTTGATCCCATTTTCTAGTGGGGCCAGTGTATAATTTGCACTATTGCTAAGATTTGTAGGCACTGGTTGTAGCCAAATGGTATTGGTAATGATTAGTAAGGGAAGTAGAATTGATATTCCCAACCCAGTCAAGAGAAATATTCGGTTGGCCTTAAAAAATGTTTCCTCTTTTAGAACAAGTAAATAGAACAACAGAAAAAGAGCGGTAATTCCTGAGGACTTTAAAAGATAGACAAGAAACTGTTCCATGTTATTTATTCTTTTCGATATTTGCTATTATTTCCTTTAGCTCTTCTACCGAAATTTTTTCTTCCTTGGCAAAGAATGAAACCAGACTCTTATAGGAATTCTCGTAATAATCAGAGATCGTGGAATTAATAAACTTTGCTCGATACTCTTCCTTTGAGATCAAAGGATAATACCTGTGGGTATGCCCAAAGGCCTCATGGTCCACATATTTTTTTTCTTCCAATTGTCTTACAAGGGTAGATAAGGTGTTGTAGTGCGGTTTATCGCCTTCTACCTGAGCCAAGATTTCTTTAACAAAAGCTTTTTTGAGTCTCCAAAGCACTTTCATCACCTCTTCTTCTTTATTGGTCAATTTTTCCATAGGTAGTTTCATTTGAATTCAAACTTATAACTATTTTTTCAGTTATAAAACTATTTTTATAGTTAATTAACTAGTTTTTAAGTTAACAAAATAATGTTGTTTAACTTAAAAATCTTGGTCAATCGTCAATTCGTACCCTTAAGTATTTCATAAACCAATAAATCAGTCGGGCTGAAGACTTCTTGCAAGAAATATATAATCTACAATTGGAAGTGAAACATTAACAACACTTTAAATCAACTTCAAATTAACCATAAATAGATCTGTAATGTCATTGTGCTCCGAATCAAAAGCACAATGCGCCCTAATTCGATTTTATTTAACGCTTATCCGCCCGAACACTATAAAATCGAATCAGGATCCATGCGCAGTTAAGTTATGGTAAGATTTGGGAATGAATTAGTCTAACGATCCAATTTCCAACTCTTTATTCAGCAGAAAGATTTTGTATGTCCGTAACAACAAGTTTTTCAATTGCATCGTAGCTCGCCAATTGCTCTTCTGGTAACAAGCTATCGACAAGTTCCAAAACTGTGGCGACGGATAATTTTTTGGAACAATGGGAATATCTTGTGGAACTAAATCCGTTTTCGTTTTCAAGAGCCAAAATGCAGACCTTCAAAAGACATGAGATGATATAACGCAGATGGTCATTGTCGCTCACTTCAAAACTAATCTCTTTGAAATGGATTCCTCTCCTTATCTTGTCGCTTTCTCCATTTCGTGGGTGTAATATCCCTTTTACGGCTTCCAATAATTCCTTATACCTATTGTCCATTAGACCTTTTATTATTATAATTATTATGTTATAAATTATTTAAATTTCAAATTAGCCAAGGATACCATAAGACCCCAAAATCCTGTCATCTTCCAAATTCTGTTTTTCTTTTTCCTTTTTCATGGCAATTTGTATTTACAGATATTGTTCACCCCTCAACCGTCAAGATCGTGTACAATGGAGTCTTTTAAGAGTTTTAAGTTGCCGACTTCCCAATAGAATCGATTCGTTGTGGAACCTTTCGCACAAGTTATAAGCTTTATCTACATCGTCTTGGGCTATTACTGTAGAACTCCTATTACGCATCTGTCGGTTTCCCATACATAGTAATCGAAAAATTCGTTTTGTTTCGAACTGTCGTTGTGAAAATATCCTCTGGGGCAACTCTGAAATCACTCCACAAAAATGAAGTAAATGGTCCATTGGGTAATAAACCGGGCTGAATTCCCAGAAAAGATATACTATCCCTAGAAACATCTGCTCCAAAGCATAATGAAGTAAACCTAATTGGGCGGACGGATCTACGTTCATATCTATTCCATCATTGCCTACAGTAGTCAGTAGGTAACCGGCTCGCCTGTTCCTTCTTTTCCATTCGGCCTTGATTTCCGTGTACATGCTTTTATGGAGTATCGGACTAAATTTGCTGTAAAGGGACAAAGATTCATCGACCTTATAAATACATGGGGCGTGGTTCAATATTCTCGTCAAAAAATTGTTGCCCTCGTCCACTCTATCAATTACATCCTCAATAATAAAAGTTATAGGGTATACCTTGCATTTATAGTGCATCTTCTCCAAAAGTATTTCCGTTACTTGAGTTGTGTTCAACAAAAAGGATCTTAAGGACACCAGAACTAAGGTATAAACAGCAAAGCCCTCAGAACTCGTTCTCAGGGGTGGCGTAAATGCAGTTGTTTCTTTAACTGTTTCCTTCAACCCCAGTACATAAATGGAATGGATGGGCAGGATAGATTTAATCGAATCCACAAGTTCTCCAATATAGGGAAACTGTGTAAAGCTATTTGATTCCATGATTTTACTATTTTCATATAAACTAAGCACAGATTCATCATGTAGCCCACCAAATGAACTTGTAAAATACCAAGTAAAAATTGTATTTTACGGATTACAAATTGAGGGAAAAATAATATATTTGAATTATGGAGACTATAACTAAACCTAACCATATTGGCAAAAAGATCAGCCGCATTAGAGAGCTAAGGGGCATGAAACAGGAAGCATTGGCCATGGAGCTTGGAATTAGCCAACAATCTGTATCCAATTTGGAACAGAGTGAATCAATCGAGAAAGAAAAACTAGAACAAGTGGCCAAGGCCTTGGGTGTATCTAGTGAAGCTATTGAAAACTATAGCGACGAAGCAGTTTTTAATAATATTCAAAATAACTATGATGGATCGGTCATAAATGCAGGGCCTGCTGTAAATCATTTGTGCAATTTTCACCCACTAGACAAACTAATTGAAGCCTTTCAAGAAAAAGAAAAACTCTATGAACGGCTTCTACAAGCTGAAAAAGAAAAGGTTGCCTATTTGGAACAGCTTCTAAAGACTAAATAAAGGCCTAGTATATTTATAATATTCAAAAAGGGAACTGTGGTCAACTTTTCCCTTTTTATCTTCCTAAGCACTTTGGCTCTCCCTTTCCTTAAACCTCATCAATAGATTGCCTATATCCTCACTTATCTTGGATTCCACAACCCGTGCATATATCTGTGTGGTGGATAATTTGGTATGGCCCAGAAGTTTTGAGACTGTTTCAATAGGCACCCCGTTGGACAGCATTACCGTGGTAGCAAAGGTATGCCTGGCCACATGGAAGGTAATGTTCTTATAGACTCCGCATGCTCCTGCTATTTCCTTGAGATAGGTATTCACCTTCTGGTTGGAGCATATGGGAAGCAATCCATTGTGGGTAGGGTAATCCCTATACTTTTCCAAAATCTCCCATGCTTGGGGAAGAATAGGAATTTTGACCAGCTCGTCCGTTTTTTCCCGTTTGGTATAAATCCAGTTCCGGTCATCTATCCCCTTGGTGATCTTTGCCCTCGTTAGTTCCCTTACATCCACATAGGAAAGTCCGGTATAACAGGAAAACACAAAACAGTCCTTAACCTGTTGCAATCTATCCTGTTTGAATTCCGTTTCCTCTATCAGCCTTAATTCCCTTTGGGTCAGGAACACCCGATCGAATTTGTTGAACTTCAATTGGAACCTATCAAAGGGGTTTTTATTTACCCATTCCAGTTTCACGGCAAGGTTTACCATCTTTTTGAAACGTTCCAAATGTTTCATAACTCCATTATTGTTGAGGCACAGCTGTTTCTTTTTGTCCGTGCACCTCCTTAAATAATGTTCCAGGTCCAGTATAAAACGATAGTTGAGCTGCTTTAGATGGATATCCTCCTGTTTGAACTTGTACTTCAAGAATCGCTTTAAGTATTTTTCCGTGGTATAATAGTTCTTCATGGTACCGGGCTTCAGAACATACACCATATTCCCGTTGTGATACTCGATAAGGTCCATCAAAGTCCTGCTTACCTTATCTTCACCCAGAAAACGCATTTTTATAGCGTTGGAGGACACTATCTTGTCCTCGTGGACAAGTTGGCCGTGGCATTGAAGAAGTTTGGCCTGCACCTGGTCCAGATAGGTGTTCAGGTTACGGATCTCCTCCGACCTGCCCCTACCCCTGCCCTTGATGCAGTCCCATTGGCCCGCATCGATATTTCGCTTTAAACTGATCTCCGCACGTTTGCCCAAAATGGTGATACGGACATAAATGGATAGGAGGTTTTTTAAGCTCCTGGATTTTCTTGTAAAAAAGATTACCGTAAAGGGGATCAATCTCAAAACTTGGGTCTAAAGAAAAAAGTAATTTTCTTTGTGCTTTAAATTACATTGATGAATAAAGGCACTGAGTTATCCTTGTTAAGTTTAATATTACCAGAAGGAATATTAGA
>NZ_JASWIM010000072.1:0-6971 GCF_030291335.1 Arenibacter flavimaris | reverse complement strand
TCGATCTCTTTGAGGGTCTTAATGATCTGGCTTTCGCTAAACTTGCTTTTCTTCATGTGACAGTTAAAATTTAAAATTAATAAATTTGAATTTTATACTGTCCTATTTTTAGGGAAGGCTACACTTCCAGATCTTTCAGCCTCCTCCGGACCGCTCATAAAGCCTTCGTTTATTGGATTTTTGTTTTGTATAGGCTGTACAACAATAGATGAAAAAGTGCAATGTTAAAAAAGTAGTTACCCACGCCATAATTTTTTACAAATTGATTAGTACTAGCTTAAAAGCCTGACCTGTATGAGGAATCTTTAGCCTTTCGAATTTATTCTGGAGCATCTTTTATCATACTGTTTTCTTTAACCATCTCAAGATAATAGCTTTAACGAATTCCAATGCTAGTCATTCACCATTTGCACCAATTTCATTCGACTTTTTATACCTATTTTGGTATAAATCCTATGTGTATGGTCTTTTACTGTCTGTAGGCTAATGAACAATTCGTCCGCTATTTGTTGGTTGGTCTTACCTAGGCAGATTTGCTCAATAACCTCTATTTCACGCTTCGAGATTTCATATTTGCTATATATTAATTCCTTTTTCTCTTGATTCGGGTTTTCGGAAAGCAAAGGTGCAAATACCAAATGGGAATGGATTTTAAGATAAAACAAGGGTGCCAAATTTGAAATAAAATACACCAATATTAATGGGGCAACGATCCTTGGGCTGGAAAAGGCAAAGGGCAAAACAGCCAGTCTTAATACAAGGGCCAAAAGCATCAAAATCATGAAGCGGGTCACTATTTTTTTATCAGCTCGTTGCTGTCTTTTTGAATAGTACCAGACAATTCCAGCAAATATGAGCATATAACCAAGTTCCAAACTAATGAATATTCCCATTTCAGTATAAATGAGATCTTCTATTATGAAAGCTAGAAAGTTATTAGTTAAAAAATAAATTCCTGATATAACAACGATTACAATTGTCAAAAAAATTAGATAAATACGAATCGCTCTGTTCTTTGACTTCACGTCCATCAGCGAAAACCCCATTTTAACCAACATGAACCAAGAAATAAGTAAAAAGGGCACACCAAGTACAGGTAAAAAATTGGTTACCGTTTCCACTGTATTACCATCAACCTCAATTGAAGTGAGTATAACCCTCATAATGATCGGTGCCCAAATGCCATAAAAAGCAAATGAAAAAAAGGTGACCAAAAAATAAAAGTAGTTGCGATGAAATTCTGTATTGTAGGTAGTGATGAATTGGTGCCCCACTAATATACTTGCCGATGCTATGGCGGCACAAAATACAAATACGACTATGAAGATTAAACTGAGCAAGTTTTTGTTTGTTATAGGTTAAAAGTATAAAAATGTAGGTAATACCTGCCCCTACCTTAGTAGTGATTTTAAATTCACTACTTAAGTTGGAATGCATTTTAATAGGACACACTTAAATTTGTGTGAATATAAATATCAAGCTCATGGAAATAATAAAAGAAGAAAGAAGACCCGAAGCTACTATTATTGGAAGTTATGGTTATGGATGGCAGCAAATGTGGAAACACTTTTTGTATTTATTTTTAGTGATGGTCATTGTGGGTATTGCTGAATCTCCTGCTTCCATTGTTCGGGATTCCGATGCCGATATTTCTCCTGGAATGATAGTTTTACAGATTTTGGCCGCCGCCTATTGGGTGTTTGTTTTATCCGTGGTGAAATACGGTGGCGATTTAATGTATCTACGTGCCATTCGTAATCAAAAAGTTGAAATCAGTGAGATGTTCGATGGCTTTAGAAAGAATTACCTCAATATCATCCTTGCTAATTTACTCACCTTGGCCATAGTAGGATTAGGGTTTGTTTTTCTAATTGTACCCGGTATTATTCTGGCCTGTAGGTTGGCATTCGTTTCCTACCTGGTTATGGATAAAAATATGGAACCTATTGCTGCTGTTGAAAAAAGCTGGGAAATGACCAAGGGGCACGGTTGGCAGATTTTTGGAATGGGATTGCTTGTAATTCCTATAGTAATTGGTGGACTTATCTGTTTTATTGTAGGTATTGTATTCTCCATTATATGGATTTGTGCTGCTTTTGCCTCAATGTACCATGCGGTTGACCTTGAGGAAAAAGAACAACTGAATGATGAATTTGTCGATGACAAGAAGCCTACCCAACCAGAAGGGAAATAAAAGTCTTTGAGGTCAGTATTTAGGTGCTTATAAATTGTTTCAGATATACTTTATCATAACTGACCGTTTTGGTCATCCGTTTGTTGAAAGGATACTAGAGAGTCCTGTCGAAATTAGTTAAGTAATTGCGCCCTGTCCGATTTTTGCTTTACGGTTATCTTCCCGAACACTACAAAAATTGGACAGGATTTAGTTGCTAAGTTTCTGGGTAAGGATTTAGGGGTGTCTATTTTAAAAGTTCGTTTTACGGGACACTCAGATTTGAATTTAATCGTTTACTAAATAAGCCCCATGCTCGAGGCTACATAAACCAATTGTGTAGTGTTCGAGGCATTGAAATAATCTTTCAATTTACTGATGTTGGCTTCAATAGATCTAATACTGTTGGGAGAGATTCCCTTTTCTTTCAGTAACGTACTTATTTCATTTTGTTTGTGACCTTGGGCCAAAAACAAAAGGAGCTGCTGTTCATAGGCATCCAGTTCCAGTACATTTTTTTGTTGTAATACGGCTGTGGCGATAGGGCAGGTAAATTGTTTGTCTTGGGATATGGCTTCGAGACTATTCTTAAGTTCCTTTAGTCCGTTCAATCCTTTACAGACATACCCATCAATTTTTTGGCTCTCGAACAAAGATTTTATGGTGTTGTGATCGTCCTCCACAGAAAAGACCACTACTTTGATTTCTGGATAAATTTCCTTTATCGCAGAAATAAGCTCTTGCCCATTTAGGAGGTTTTTTTTATCCCTGGGATTATCGAAGGATAAGTCGGTTATTAAAAGCTCATATGGACTGCCATCCATAATTGCCTTTTTAAGTTTCAAAAGGGCTTCATCACAGTACTGGGAATGTCCTATATGTGTATATCCCAAAGATTGAAGCATGGTAGTGACCCCTAGATTGTTACTGTCTATATCCTCCGAGACAAATATCCTGTTGAATTGCATATGTATTTTAAATGGCAAACGTAATAGTGGCGGTGACACCTTCGTTTGGTTTTGAATCGAAATTAATATTTCCTTTTAAACCCTTCATACGGTTTTCCACATTCTTAAGACCGTTTCCAGAATAATTCTCCTTCACTGGAAAGCCTACCCCATTGTCTTTATAGTTAATGGTAACTTGTTTTTTGGTCTTTGTACAAGTAATGGCAACCAATGAAGCCTGACTATGTTTTTTCATGTTTACCAATAATTCTTGCAATACCCTATACACTTCAATCTTAGCTTTTGCGGAAATATCGTCCCAAAAATTGGAATCAAGTTCTTTGGTGATTAATTTGGTTTTAATGGAGCTATAGGAATTAAGCAGGGCAAAAAATTCCTTTCCAAAATTTTCTCCAGTATTAATGGCTGTAAATTCTTTGGAAATATCCCTTACTCTTTTGTAAATGCTGTCCAAACCTTGCAAGATTATTGTGTTTTTTGAAGCCGACATTTCTGGAGCGTCTTTTTGTACCTGGGTCATTAAGTAAAAAATATCATTGCCCAGCTCATCATGTAATTTTTTAGACAAACGTAGTTCGGTCTTATAAGCGGTCTCCAGTTGTTCCTTTTTTTTCTGCTGATTTTTAAAATATATAATGAAGCCTATAAGTGCCAAGAAAAATAATGCAGTTGAAATAGCCAAAATTTTCTGTTTCTCTTTAATAGCAACTTGGGCCAATAGCATAAGGTTCTTTTTTTCTAAGCTGTCATTATCATATTTTGTAGCAGCATAAATTGAGCGAACGGCCTGTTTTGTTTTTTCTAGCTTATTTTGCACATTCGAGTAAAATATGGCTTCTTCGGATACATCCTGGCCAAGGGCTTTTTTTAAGGGCAATATTAGGTCCAAAGACTCCAATATGGCGACGGAATTATTTAGTTTTTTTGAGTTGGTCATGGCTTCTTGAGCGTACGCCAAGGCCTTGGGCGGATTGGAATCAAAATAATATTCTGCCAAATGAACATTACTTGATATTAGTCCAGAAATGGTATTTAATTCTTGACGTATTTGTAAAGAGTTTAAAAGGAGGGACTCACTATCCGGGTTGTTCTTATTTTCCATCCACTTATAATGCCCCATATTGCATATGGCGCGTGAATATTGTTCATGATTGTTTGCTCGGGTGCTATTGGCTATGCTATCTAAAATACCAAAACTGGTATTAAATTCTCCTAGTAGCGCTAAGATATTTGCCCTTGTAGTTCTCATGGCATACACATTTTCTGTAGAAATGTCCGAAGAAGGATGCTGGTTTAACAGTCTAAAAATTTTATTGCTCCAGCGGAGGGCTTCTTGGTAGTTGCCCAGTTCTTTCTGGCAGACGGAAATTGTTTGGTAAAAACCAGTGACGGATTCTATTTCTTGGGAGCCTTCCAAATATTGTAAACCCTCCGTGGCCGTGATCATGCCTCCATTATAATCGCCTAAGCTTTTCTGAATATTGGCCATATCCAATAATCGGTCACCGGCACCGATACTATCCATTAATTTTAAATTTATGGTAAAGGATCTGTCTAAATAGTAATAGGCAGAATCTAATTGGTCTATTATTTTAAAATAATAACCTTGTCTCCAATAGGCATTACTTATATGATTACTATCGGCTAGAAATTGGGCTTGTTCGAGTAATTTTTTGGAATAGATAATAGCCTTCCCATAGTCTTTATTTTTTGCAAAAGAACCAATTTGTTTTTTTAGTTGGGCTATTGAATCTGTTGATTTTTTTAAGGAAACAGCATAAGTGTGGACATAATTATGCACAACATATTCAGTGGAAAACCCTGCCTGGCAGCAACTGAAAATGAGCACAAAAAAGAGGGACAAACCAAACTTAAGTTTCATCCCTCCAAAATACAAAAAGAGTTCACATTAAAGGAACGCTTTTAATTAAATTCCCAATAACAGGGAATGCGATTTAATCTTCATCTGGATTTTTTTTCACATCACCATCATCCCCTTCCGTGGCCGAAAGATTTTGATACATAGCGTCAGTATCTGCTACATTATCTTTGTCGCACGAAATAAAGGACAAATTGGAAATTACAAGAACGAGTATTAAAGCTATTTTTTTCATGTTTTCTATTGTTAAAAATTAGACATAGGTGTTGCTGTTCGGACTGGTCCAAATATTTTTCAGCAACACATTAAGTGTGTTGGAGTACTCCTTTTTTAGGTTGGGAAGTGGAAAACATTTACAGAAGCTAGGAGCTACTTCCCAATGGCTATTTGCCTGCTGTATCTGTTTTCCTTTATTGTAATTGGTATGTTGTCATGAGTACATAATCAATTACAAGGCAAAGAAATAGGGTTTACTACAGAAGGAATGGAAACCCCATGGAAAAGAAATTCCGGTAATAATTTTCCATGAAATTTCCAAATTTGTAGTAGTTTTAGAGGGTATAGGTAATGGTGGGTATGTCTAAAGAATTAATAACACTTGTTTTTGAAAAAGCTGAAAAAGAAACGGGGTCAACTGTGAAAACAAGATTAGCTCAACATCTTTCAGATATCCTATTGGAGGAATATAAATATCAGATTAGCGAGCGAAGATTACGTGACTATTATACTAATTATGTTGAAAAAGAAGAATCTACTAATGAAGAACTAAGACCAAAATTGCTTGAAGGATTATGCAATTATTTGGGTTATGATAACTATGCAGGTTTTGTAGTGGATCATCCATCTGAGATTGAAGTCTCAATTGGCCAAAAAGTAGAAGAAAAAAAGGGGTTAATTGAAAAATATAAGGAGGCTTTTATATTAGCTTTTTCGGTAATCACTATTACTTGTTTAACCTATTTTGGATTTGTAAAGGAGGAGCAAAATTGCATGATATGGAGAGAGAATCATTACGAGCAAACTGTATGCACAGGGGATCACTTGGAAATACCTATTAATGCATTAATTTTAAAAAATTTTAGAAGAATTACAGAAATTGATTCCTTATTGGAAAGAAGAAAGAACCGTAAAGAGCTATGGTATGATAAATCGAATGGGAAAGTAGAATTTTTCACCTATCATGGCTATCATCCAGAAAATAACAAAGCCTTAAAAACTGTAACGGATCATATCTTTAAGACCTATGTCTTGGAAAAAGGCAAGGATTCCCTAGAGATTGGGCTCTCGGATTAAATAGTTAGACCTTGCAGTGAACCAGGTTTATTCATATAGCCAATAGTCGACGCCCCCGTGATGTGAGCAGGCACCTCTTCCTGTTGCCCTTGAAATGGACCCATCGTTACAAACTGCTCCAATTCTAACTTTTACATTATTAATTTTTGTCTTGGATGAGGTTTCAATCGAGGGCGTATAATTAAAATCATTTTTATTCTCTAGGGTATTGGGCCTGTAGTAATTGCTTGGATTTTTCTGGATACGATTAGAACTACTAGAGTGTTCTATGGATTTAGAAATGTTGGTTTGCTTTTCCGGAGTAGGTTCAGCATCACTATTTACATAGCAAATTATGAGTACGATGGCAATTAAAATACTGGCTCTAGGGTAGGCACGGGCGACACCTATAACTATTCCAAGAAGTATTATGCCACCGACTAAAGTCATAATTAATAATTAGTGTGAAAAAGCATTAGCCCAAACTGAACTAATGTTATAAATGGTTGCAGAGGAACTGCCTATTTGTCAAAATAGAAATAAATTATTACCACTATACACTGCTCCCCATCTGTAAGACAGATTAAAGGTATTCCTTAGTTTATCATGATGCCAATTTTTTAGCATTATAAATTTGATCTGGCGGCACTTTCCCTATTTCGGTATGCCTTCTTTTGGT
>NZ_JASWIM010000071.1:0-7284 GCF_030291335.1 Arenibacter flavimaris | reverse complement strand
TGGTCGTTTTTTATTCATCGGCTGGTCTATTGATTTTTAATGGTATTCATGAATGCTACGCATTTGGGCGATGCAAAAAATGAACAGAACACAAAAATGAGATAGTAAATTATTTCCAGGGTTTCAATAATTCTTAACGGCCATGCCATCTCCACGACGGAAGAAGAACGACCAAACCATAGACCTTGAGTGCAATGCCCAAAGGTTTTTAATAACTGAAAATGACTTATCCCCAACATGAAGGTTGACGCAACGAAAGGACCGGCCTATTTTCAATTTCGTATTAAATCAAGTGGTTTTCACATTGGAAGGTGGAAGGCGTCCATAGAGCATTTCACCCAAGTGAAAGCGGCCTGGACGCCGGGGCTGTGGAAAGTGCGTAGATTTAAAGAAATTTAAAATCAGCCTAGCGTTTTTTGGTTCGTTTTTTGGGCGATGCAAAAAATGAACAGGACACAAACTTGAGATAGTAAATTATATTTTTATCCAATTCACACACAACTTTTGGGATTGATCCCAAACAAAGCCAATATTTTCACAACAAGGTTTTAAGCAGCACCCTCTGTTTCTATGGTCTTGAACAGATCTGAGAGAATGGATTCTGACAGTGGCTTCACTATAAAATCTTTTACAATATCATACGTATTGGCCTTTTCAATATCTTGTTTATCAATTGAAGAGCTCACTATATACACCCTAGGTTTTCTCTTAATGGGCAATTTTACAAATTCATCCAAGAATTCCCAACCGTCCATAATGGGCATATTCAAATCCAAAAAAATCAAATCGGGCAATTGCTCCCCACCTTTGACCATTGCGGTAAGGTTTACCAAAGCCTCCATTCCATCTTCATGTACAATAACCGAAGAACAAAAACTACTGTTGTAATTTAATAGAACTTTGGTCCCATAAACAAAAATGGGATCGTCATCAATAATGCAAACTGTCTCTATCATCATAACCTTAAAAAGTGTATAATAGCATATTCAAATCGCTGGGCATCGTTCTCTCCGAAAGCTTAAAGTGTGTTTTATCAATATACAACAATCACAGAAATGATGACGAGGATTTCTCGCTTCTTGGTTGGGTAAGTCTATATTTTTATAAAGTACTATTTTTCCTATACTTGGGTTTCAGCAAATGTAAGAAAAAATTATAAACCAAAACCATGTATTTTTTTTCCAACCACTTACATTTCAATGGCTAAAGTTATATTTCCATGAAAGTTTACACCACTAGGCCTACCCCCCGATATTTCTTAGGGCATAGAGCTCCTTCTATAGCAATATAAACATAATCACCCAAAGGATAGTAAGTTTTTAAAAAAAATCCACTCTTATGAACCTTAATACAATTACGTAAACTGACAATTAGAGTTATCCATTAGTTTAGCTTTTATAAATCCAATGGTTTCTTATAAACCCTAACCTTTCCCAAAAGCACAGCGAGAATAGTTCCTGTTTCCCTACTCAACCTCTGTATTGGATATATCGATGTTGGTTGTGATACTATCCTTTACTATAGAATCCAAGGGCATCCCGCTGGGTACAATTCCTTGAATACTATCTATTTCTATAGGCTTATCCTGTAAGATGGCAAGGGTGTCCTTAATTCGCAATTCCTGTAAATAAGTAGAATCTGTTTGGGCCAGTTCATAAGCCTCCTTGGCATCGGATGCTACGAAAGGCCTACAAGGAAAATAGTCAAAATCGTACTCAAAATTGCTAAGCAAAGGTCTTTTCCAATAACTCAAATTTTTAAAAATGGAAGCTACGATTGGCAGGGCTGTATTGGCACCAGATCCCATACTAGTAGATGTAAACTGTACTCGTTTGTCAAAGGTGCCTACCCAAGAACCCACAACCAGTTCCGGGGAGCAACCAATAAACCAACCATCCCCATTATTTTGGGTAGTTCCGGTCTTTCCAATAATATTAAAAGGAATTTCATAGCCCATTAAACGGGAGCCAGTGCCATCCCTAACAACACCTTCCATCATTTTTTGCAAGGCCTTTATATTTTCTGTGCTCGCCACCCTTCCTTTGTATTGTGGTTTTGCTTGGAACAAAACATTGCCCTGTTCATCTTCTATGCGATCAATGGCATAGGGGCTTATTTTGTTACCACCATTGGAAATACTGGCATATGCGGCTACCATTTCCAATAAACTGATATCGGCCGTGCCCAATACTATGGACGGTACATTGGGAAGTTTTGATGCAATACCCATTTTCTTTGCCTGCCCCAAAACCTTCTCCGTTCCGATCTTAAGTTGTAGGGTCACCGAAACCGTATTAATGGAATTTGCCAAAGCGCCGTGCATCGAATAACTACCGCCATACTTATTATTCGAATTTCGCGGTCTCCAATCCCCGTATTGGGAATATGTAATTAGGGTATTATCGTAATAATTACAAGGATCCTCCCCTGCCTCCAAAGCTGCCAAATAGGTAATAGGCTTAAAAGTAGATCCTACCTGCCTTGGTGTAACAATATTATCTGTTTGGCTAAATCCATAATCGATACCCCCTACATAGCCCATTATCCTACCAGAATTGCTACTAACCGCTATAACGCCGGCATGTAACCTATTGATACTTTTGGCGATTGAATCTTCCAACGACTGCATTTGCTCTTCATACCCCTTACCGATCACCCAATATTTTCTTTTATGTTTTTCACCGACAAAGGCCGCAATTTCCTCCTCGGTCCTACCCCTTTGGCGCATCTGCCTTACCTCCCTATTTTGATCGACTAATTGTTGTAGCAACACCTCCCTACCACCCTCCGTGGTCGCTGCCGCCCAATACCTGTCCATGAGTTTCTGGAGATTGTCCGCCTGTCTATGCAAGGCAGTTTCCGCATATTGCTGAATGTTGAAATTTAAAGTGGTATAAATATTTAAGCCATCTGCCTCAAGATCGTAAGTATGTCCATCGGGAGAAGGATTATCTTCAGCCCACCCAGCAAATTCCGTTGCCACATAATCTTTGAAGTAAGCAGAGAAAGAAGATACTTTTTTAGGGGTCTGATAGTCTACCTTCATTGGCGTTCGGGCCTCCTGAAAGGTTTCCTCCGAAATATATTTGTGTTTTAGCATTTGGGAAAGAACCACATTACGTCTCTGTTCGGCCCTTTCCGGAAAATTTCTCGGATTATAGTAGGACGGAGCCTTTAGGAGGCCCACCAAAGTGGCACTTTCCGGCAAAGTCAATTTCTCTGGTGCCTTATTAAAGAAACGAAATGCCGCCTTTTCTATGCCATAGATATTTTCCCCAAAGGAAACTGTATTAAAATACAGCAATATAATATCCTCCTTGTCATAAATACTTTCCAATCTTCGGGCAATAAATATCTCCCTAATTTTATTGATCGGCGTAGAAAGAAAAAACTGTTTCTCCCTACCAAACAAATTTTTGGCCACCTGCTGGGTAATGGTACTCCCACCACCGGCATTTTGCTGCAAAATGATGGATTTTATCAATACCCGTGCATAACTCCTGTAGTCTATCCCCCGATGCTCATAGAAGCGTGAATCTTCGGTGGCTACCAGTGCCTGTATTAGGGCAGGTTTTATTTGTGAACTATCGGCATTTGATCTGTTTTGAAGGTAATAATACCCGATGGGCTCCTTATTGGAAGCATAGATGGTTGAAGTGACCGGATTTTTTAAGCTCTTTAAATAAGTTTTGGTGGGTAATTTTCCAAAAGCCCCTAGGTAAATAAGCACAAAAAGTAAACACAGTGTACAAAACCCTGTAATAACCACATATAAAAATGATTTAAAAGGATGTTGCCGAACATAGGACATTAACCTAAGAAAACCGGCCCAGGTTTGCCCTAAAAAATTCATTACACCTTCATATACCATATTATGCTTCTACAAGTTTCCACAATTAAAATTCCATTGCAAAATAAAAGGTATTAAACCTCAGTGCAAGCCTGTCTACCGACAAAGGCAGGCCTGTCTGCCGACAAAGGCAGGCCCCAAACCCAATAATAGGAATCGACCCTTGGGTCGAGGTATTGAACCTAGATCCCGCCGAAAAAGGCGGGATTAGTTCAACTTGCAATTTTAAATGCGTCATACTGACTTCTCAAAATTGAGTTTCACTAATAAAAATAATTCAATATTCATTAACTGCTGCCATTTTCATCTTAAATAAATTTTAGCGGGTTTACCTAAAGTTACATTCAATACCCCCAGTAGTTACAAATTCATTAGTAATTTAATTACAGAAAAAGATAGAATAAACAGGATACCCGCACTATTTCCCAACAATGGTTCCGGTTTTGGTGCAGAGACCAACCGTAATGATTTACATCAGAAATAAATATGATTACAACGATTATATAAACATTAACTTTTAGAATTAGTAGTTGTTATTTATCTTGCTGAATAATTGCGTATTGGAGGGCACACATTCATTATTAAAAGAATGATAATTTTAAGATAAATTGTAGTATTTGCGCTTTATCTTTGTAAAACAATGTGTAATTCCTTTGAGGAAGGTAGATTGATTACCGTAGTTAAATACGTATTTTTTAAATACAGTATTTTATATATAATGGCATTATAATTGTATGCATACAACGGGAAGTTTGTTTACATAATAGAATCCGATCTTATGATAACACAGGTAACAAAAGGCATTAAAATTTCGGTAAACACCAGTTTTGAAGGAACTTTCTTCAAAAACTACAAAATGCATTTTGCTTTCGGCTATACCATAACCATAGAGAACCAAAGCAAGGACTCTGTTCAATTGACATCACGTCATTGGCAGATTTATGATTCCTTAAATGAATTGGAGGTATTGGACGGGGAAGGGGTAATTGGGAAGAAGCCGGTCATTAAACCTGGGGAGTCCCACACATATAGTTCCGGTTGTCTATTGGCTTCCACCATTGGGGCTATGAAAGGCCATTACAATATGGTAGGCATAACCAATTCCGAGAAATTCAGGGTATACATCCCCACCTTTAAATTTAGTGCTCCATTTGCCCTAAATTAAAATCACAACTCTACTTTTTACTTAATATTTCCATGATTTTGATTTATGGGAAGTGATTGGGATTGGAAAAGTGCCAATCTTACTGATCCCCATAACCTATAAATGGAATGTTTTCGCCATATCCCAAAATTCACTTAGCACTTAGCTTTATTTTCGCTGGTGCATTTAGTACCTTTGCCATTAATTTGAACTTAAAAAAAATAATATCATGGGCAAAGGGTTTTTTCAAGTCCCCACGGCATATAACGAACCAATTAAAAGTTATGCCCCCGGAACTCCAGAGCGGGAAGAAGTACTAAAACAATACCGTATCTATTTCAATGGCAATACAGACATTCCAATGTACATAGGCGGAAAAGAGGTAAGAACTGAAAACACATTAACCATTTCCCCCCCGCACGATCATCAGCATATCGTTGGCCAGTACCATACTGCCAACAAGGAAGACGTGTCCAATGCCATATCCAATGCTTTGGAAGCAAGGAATCAATGGGCAGACCTGGAATGGGAACAACGTGCTGCTATATTTCTAAAAGCCGCTGAATTGATATCAGGTCCCTATAGGGCAAAAATCAATGCCGCAACTATGATTGCGCAATCCAAAAATATACATCAGGCCGAGATCGATGCCGCCTGTGAACTTATAGATTTCCTCCGTTTCAACGTAGAATACATGTCCCAGATCTACGAGGAACAACCAGATTCTGCGGAAGGTATATGGAACAGGGTGGAATACCGTCCATTGGAAGGTTTCATCTACGCCATAACCCCCTTTAATTTCACTGCAATTGCAGGGAACCTTCCCGCAAGTGCCGCAATGATGGGCAATGTGGTTTTATGGAAACCTAGTGACAGTCAGGTGTTTTCTGCCAAGGTAATCGTGGATATCCTTAAGGAAGCAGGATTACCCGACGGCGTTATCAATGTGGTTTACGGTGATCCGGTAATGATTACAAAAGTAGCATTGGACAGTCCGGATTTTGCTGGAATCCATTACACTGGATCCACCCATGTATTTAAGGAATTGTGGAAACAGATCGGGAACAATATCCACAAATACAAAACCTACCCTAGGATTGTTGGCGAAACCGGAGGTAAGGATTTTATTCTTGCACACCCTACCGCCAACCCAAAACAAGTTGCAACTGCAATTGTAAGGGGAGCTTTTGAATTCCAAGGCCAGAAATGTAGTGCAGCCTCTAGGGTTTACCTTCCGAAATCCATATCCAAGGAAATATTGGATTATGTAAAAACAGATGTGGAATCGTTCAACAAACCAGGTTCTCCAGAGGATATGGGCAACTTTATTACGGCCGTAATCCACGAAGGTTCATTTAATAAATTGGCCAAGTATATTGACCAAGCCAAAAAGGACAAGAATGCCGAAATTTATGTAGGAGGAAATTATGACAAATCGAAAGGTTACTTTATAGAACCGACCGTAATTGTAACCACAGATCCAAAATATACCACCATGGAAACCGAACTTTTCGGTCCTGTGGTCACGATTTACATCTATGAGGACAAGGATTGGTCCACAACGCTAAAATTGATTGACAGCACCTCTGAATATGCACTTACCGGTGCCGTACTCTCAGGAGATCGTTATTCAATTGCCGAAGCCACCAAAGCATTGCAAAATTGTGCCGGCAACTTTTACATCAACGACAAACCCACCGGTGCCGTTGTAGGTCAACAACCATTTGGTGGAGCACGGGCATCTGGTACGAACGACAAGGCCGGTTCTGCCCAAAACCTTTTGCGTTGGGTATCCCCAAGGTTGATAAAGGAAACCTTTGTAACCCCTGTAGATTACAGATACCCTTTCTTGGGATAAAGGTATAAAACCAAATTTCCAAGGCCCGTATTTGCTCTTTGCAGATACGGGCCTTACTGTTATAGGGTTCTTATGGGTCAAGAACAATTGTTATGTTTATGAAAAAAAGGGATTAATTTGATCAGTCGTGTTTTTTTGAGCAACAGTTTTAATTAATAGGAGCAATTTAGTAAAACCAATGATTAAATTATTCTTTCATTTTACTCAAGTGGTTTTTATTGTTTTATAATGGTTTTCGTGAATCTTCGATTTCGTATTAAATCAAGTGGTTTTCACATTGGAAGGTGGAAGGCGCCCATAGAGCATTTTACCCAAGTGAAAGCGGCCTGGACGCCGGGGCCGTGGAAAGTGCGTAGATTTAAAGAAATTTAAAATCAGCTTGGCCATGGCTACAGCTGGCTCCTCCTAACCAAGGTACACCGTACCTTGGTT
>NZ_JASWIM010000070.1:0-7508 GCF_030291335.1 Arenibacter flavimaris | reverse complement strand
TGGGATAAAATATAACGGATTCAATCCCCATAGCATTATAAGCGCAAAACCGACACCGCATAGTTCAACGGCGGATTAAATCAAACTGCGCCGTTGGCTTACATGATTTAATCCTATAATGTTATGGGCAAATTAATAATGAGTTTTCCTAAAATAAGTTGACTAAAAAACAATTTTAATTGAATTAAAAATGAAAGAAATAATAAGAGCAGATTTATTTCGCTATGGCGGACAGACAAAAATTTCGAAAGGTAAAAGAATTGCAGGGTTTCGCTATATGTACTTTTTACGTAAAGCTTCTAAATTTAAAAAAATGTCAGTTTTAGGAATTTATTACAGGTTAATTATTCGTAAACTTGGATATAAATATGGGTTTCAGATTCCAGTTACAACATCAATCGGAGAAGGATTTTATATCGGACATTTTGGAACCATAGTCATAAATGGAAAAGCAAAAATTGGAAAAAATTGTAATATCGCTCATTCAACTACAATTGGTCAAGCAAATCGTGGAAGATTAAAAGGTTATCCAACAATTGGAAACAAAGTCTGGATTGGAACAGGTTCTGTAATCGTAGGAAATATTAGAATTGGAAATAATGTATTGATAGCGCCCAATTCATTTGTAAATATAGATGTCCCTGACAACTCATTGGTAATTGGTAATCCCGCTAAAATTATTAATAAAGAAAATCCAACAGACGGATATATAAATAACATTCTAAACTGAAAATCAGCCCATAATTGAGTAGACGGCTCCGCCATTGACTGACGGAGTGCGCCTCTCACACCACCGTACGTACGGGTCTCGTATACGGCGGTTCGTAAATTGATGGGTTCAATTCCATGTAAAGCCTTAACATTGCTTGGTAGCCCCTTTGTTGAAGTCTTTTGAGGGTAATAGTGGAGTTCAAAATTGGACTCTGGGCTACTGCCCAACCTCCTTTTCTTGTTCTACTCCACGCATAGGCATGGTCTTGGTCTACGCCCAATCGGATTAGGTTTTTCCTTTTCCGCTCGGACTTCTTCCAATCTGTCCAGATACAATAACGTAAACGATTCCTGAGCCAACCATCCAGATCACGTAGTTTGCCATGGATACTTGTCCCTCGAAAATAGTTCAGCCATCCCCGTTGGATTTCGTTTATCTTGGCAACCCGCTCATCAAAACTCATGGGCTTGGTTTTGGCGGTTATTGTCTTTACCCTCATTTTTAAACTCTTCCATGCTTTTTCGCTCACTACCAATTGATATTTGCCCTTCTCTCCTTTGATGTAGGTAGGTACGAAACCAAAACCCAGGATGGTGAACTGCACAGGCTTCCTTACGCCACTTTTCTCTCGGTTCACCTTGAGCTTGAGCTTCGTCTTTAGATACTTTGAGATTGCTCCCATCGTTGCCGTTGCATCACTTCTTCGTCTGGTGTAGATACTGAAATCGTCAGCATAGCGAACGAACCGAAGTTTCCGTCTGGTGAGTTCTTTATCCAGCTCGTTGAGCAGGATGTTGGACAGTAACGGACTGATCGGACTTCCCTGTGGGACGCCTTTTCTCCTCTTTTGTAACTTGCCGTCGATTTGTATCGGTACCCGTAACCATTTGCGTATCAATTGGAGCGTAATTGGGCATTTTACCTTTTGGTAAAGCAGGTTCAGGAGCAGGCAATGGTCTACTTCATCGAAAAATGTCTTTAGGTCTATATCTACGATAAAACCATACCCCTCATGGATATATTCCAGAGCCTTGCCAACTGCTTGGCGGGCATTTCTGTTGGGACGGAATCCATAACTATAGGCACTGAAACCATTTTCAAATTTAGGCATCACAACTTGTGATACCGCTTGTTGGAGCAACCTATCGGTTACTGTTGGGATTCCCAAAAGACGGGATTTCCCGTTTGGCTTGGGAATTTCCACACCAAGAATGGCTTGGGGCCTGTACTTTCCTTGTTTTACCCTTTGGAATATGTGCAACTTGTTCTCTCGCAGATACACTGTGAGTTCCGTTGTTTTCATTCCATCGATTCCTGAACTGCCTTTGTTCACAATTACTTGTTCAAGGGCTTTTTGCAGATTGTAGGGATGTAGTACTTGTCCAATCATTTTTGGTTTACATTTCCTTTTCCTGTCTTCGTTGCAGAGGGCTATCTCGCGATTCCTTTCCGCATTGAAGACCAATTTACGTTCGGTCCTTCCTTTGCTTGTGAGACCTCGGGTTTATCCATCCGCTCGTTTCCGCAAAGTACTATGACCTCTGCTGACTTCTCAACTGTGCCATCCCGTGACTGTTGAGACCTCCCCAGGTAATGACATCTTCTTTCCCCCGATTCCTGCCGTATCTACATTAATGCACTTTTGGTACTTTTTGGGCGTTGCAATGATGTGCTTGCTTACCCGTGCTTAAATGCCTCTTATACGGTTCCTGTTCGTCAGTACCGGGTTTTGTAGTCCTGCTTCCTTCAGTCCTGACCTCACGGTCAGCAACCTTGCAGCTTACTAATGGTTCAGGGCGTTACCCCTGCCCATAAGGGACTTGCACCCTATAGATTAATTAACTACATTTCTGTAGTTAAAAGATGCCCATGCTGGGCACACACAATGTATATAAAAAATAGGCGAAGTATCAGTAAAACCAAGTGTTTTAGCTCGTGTCAAACTTTGTACTTAACCGAAAAGTTCGTGATTCGTAATCGCCTACTTTTCATATACTAACCGTTGGCAAACATATAAAAACGAAAATCAGATTGAACAAAATTCCCGGAATAAAAATTTTAATTGCATTACCAATTTTGTTTATGGTATTTCTCTTCCTTTTAAGTAGACCTTGGGATAATCGCACTATGAAAGAAGTTTATTTGGAAAAATATCAAAATCAAAAAATCGGAATTGTTGAAAAAACTGAACTTTGGAAAGGCTGCGGACTTAATATAGAATTTGAAAACTCGGATAGAAAATATATTTCTTTTAAAAAAGATACCGCTTCATTTTCGGTTGGAAATGATTGTGAAATTAATGAACAAATACACCGACAGGATTACTTTCAAAAAATGCCCAAAAGCAATAAATGCTTTATTATCAGAAAGGACAGTATAATGTTATTTGATTGCGAAACTGATTTGGACTTTATCATTGAAAAATTTAAAATTCCAATATCTGAAATCAATGGTTGGAACTTAGATAAAAATTATGAATGGTTTAAAATGCCATACAAACCAGTTGAAAAATATCTGAATAACAAACTATACGAAAAATATAAATCTAAAAAATAAAAATACGTTTGCCAATCGAGTAGACGGCCGTGAGCAGTAAAACCCACGGTGCGCCTCTCACACCACTGTACGTACGGGTCTCGTATACAGCGGTTCGACAATGAAACAATCACCGATTGTAGTATTCGGTTAGACTAACATAACCCCTCTTTTTAAATCTGCTAACAGTGATAGTCGTTCTAAGTATAGGGCTTTGAGCAACTGCCCAGCCACCCATTCTTGTTCGACTCCATGCATAGGCTTGTCCTTGTTTAATACCCAAGCGAATGAGGTTCTTCCTTTTTCTTTCGGGTTTCTTCCAATGATGCCATATACAATACCGTAAGCGGTTCCTTAGCCATTCCTCCAACTTTTTAAGTTTAGCCTGAATGGATGCCAATTTGAAGTAATTAATCCAGCCTCTGGTCAAGAGTTTGATGCGGTGTATCCGTTCATCGAAGCTTACAGGGACTGTCTTTCTGGTGAGATATTTAAGCTTTGCTTTAAATTCCTTCCATTTGGACTTACCCACTACAAGTTGATACTTCCCTTTTTCGCCTTTCTTGTAGGTTGGTACGAAACCATAGCCTAGCACATTGAACGATGAAGGTCTGCGGATACCGCTTTTCTCCCTGTTGATCGGGAGTTGGAGTTTGTCGCGCAGGAATTGGAAGATACTGTTTCCAACCCTTTTTGCGGCTTGTTTACTTTTGACATAGATACTAAAGTCATCAGCATATCTTACGTAACGATGTCCTCGCTTTTCCAATTCCATATCCAGCTCATTGAGTAGGATGTTGGACAGCAAAGGGCTTAAAGGCGAACCTTGCGGAACTCCTTTGGTTCGTTTGTGCAGTTTGCCTTTGATATGTATTGGTGCTCTAAGAAATGAGCGCAATAGTTTCAAGGTGGCTTTACACTTCACCTTTTTATAAATCAACTCTAACAATACATAATGTTCAACTTCATCAAAGAATGATTTCAAGTCGATATCCACTATGTCTTGATATCCTGAATTGATATTGGCAAGGCTTTGTGTAATAGCTCCATGTGCATTGCGCTTGGGGCGGAATCCATAACTATGCTCTTGAAAGTCTGTCTCGAATATAGGTTGCAACACTTGATGTAATGCTTGTTGATATACCCTGTCCACAACTGTTGGAACACCAAGTAGTCTGGTTTTACCATTGCTCTTGGGTATCTCTATCCCCAATATTGGTGACACCTGATAAGTCTCTCCTTCTATCTGTTCGGTATATTGCTTTCCGTAAGCTTTTAGGATAGATTTAAGTTCAGTTACCTGAACTCTATCTACTCCTGCTGCCCCTTTGTTGCGATACACTTGCAAATAGGCTTGGTTTAGATTCGCTTTGTTTGTTAATTGTTCGATCACTAATACTAAAATCGTTTTGCTGTCTCGCTTAATCAAAGGCTACCGTTCCACTGGAAGACTATCCGTAGCATAAAACTGCTCCTTTGTTTATTAAAGACCATTATCGTTCAGTCCTTCATCCCAATTCAGGTATTGGAACTACTATGACCTCGGCTGACTTCTCCATATAGCTACACGTAGCTTGGGAGACCTCCCCAGGTAATGGCATCTTCTTTCCCCCGATTCCTGCCGTATCTACATACTTACCCTTTAGTTATCCTTTAGGGCGTTGCAATGATGTGCTTGCTTACCCAAGTAAATATGCCTCATATACGGTTCCTGTTCGTCAGTACCGGGTTTTGTAGTCCTGCTTCCTTCACTCCCTATCTCACGACAGACCAGCTTGCAGCTTACTAATGGTTCAAGGCGTTACCCCTGCCCATAAGGGACTTGCACCCTATAGATTAATTAACTACATTTCTGTAGTTAAAAGATGCCCATGCTGGGCACACACAAAGACGTGTATAGCTCATTGCGGCTGGATTCCTAATCGGAATTCATTGCAATTTGCTATCTTTCGGTTACGGCGGAAAATCATAGCTGATTTTGGCAACAAGCCATACACAAAACCGTTGGCAACAATTTTGACCCGTCCTGAATAAAGGCTACATAAATTTAAACATTAAGTTCATAAATGACAACGTAATTAGACGGTATTCCGAATCTTTTATATTGAAAATTTTAGACGAACTTACAACCGGAAAACTAAACAAACATCAACTAGGTAAAGCTTACGATATTGCTGAGTGCCGACAAACATGATAATTTTTAACTTACATTTGCAACCTAGTATCATCAAAAACTTGCAACGCTTTATTCCATTAAAAGATTGAATCCAATCTTTGTTATTAACAAATTGAACCTAGTCAAATGAAAAGAAGAGAATTCATGACAAAATCAACAGTTCTGGCTACTTTGATACTAGTGGTAACTGCAATAATTTCATGTAAGCCTAAAAATAAACAGAAAGTTGATCCAAAACGACCTGAGGCATCTGTTGAAATAAAGTTGGCTGCTTATAATGTTCTTTTTGGTAACTGGGGAACTCCTAAACAAATAGGTAAAATGTTTAAACCGTATAATCTTGATATAATCTGTTTTTCTGAAGTTCCGGATGGCGAATGGACTGCTAAAGTAGGAAAAGAACTGGATATGGATTATACCTATGTTGGAAAGATCTCTTCTGCTAACCATAAGGATAAATTTAAATCGATCTTAAGCCGTACCCCACTCTATAATCTGCATGAAATCGAAATAAATGCAGTAGGCTGGGCACCGGCATCGATGGTTGGAGGAGAAACTAAAATTCAAGGAGAAACTGTTTTAGTTTATTCTTTACATATTCCAGGGCGGCCTTCTTTTTCAGATACAGCCAATGGCTCTGCTTCCGAATTTATTGCAAATCAAGTGCTTCCTGAAATTAAAAATGAAAGATTCGTAATAATGGGCGACTTCAATAACCTTATAGGCGATGCTCCTTTGAACTTATTGGAGCAAAATGGAATGCAAAATATATGGAACGATTTGAATATAAATGCGCAACATAGGAGTACGCATCAACATATTGAAACTGGGGTTGAAAGTGGAGTAATTGATCATATCTATTACAATACAAAGATTAAGGCAAAGGTTTACGACGGTGGAATTATAATGGATGCTTATAATCCGAAGGATGAGGATAAATCAATGCCGAGATATAAGTTAGAATGGAAAAAATATGGTAAACCCCTTTCCGATCATCGACCAATTTGGGCTGCTATAAGGTGGTAATTTTATTTTGTCGAAAACAAGCAATTTTGTAGGCTCTGTATCATGCGGCTGAATTAGGAGAGATGATAATAGAGGCTGTGAAAGAGCTTTAAATAAATCTATATACCAAGCTAAAATATTAAACAGCTTATTCAACATTCTGATAGACGAATACAATACTGTAGCAATGTATACACTCAAATTTTAAAGAGAAACAAAATTAATATTAGTATGACAGAAGAAAGCCATTGTTACTAAAATGCAATTAAATTGTACAACAACAAAAGATTACATTTATTTTTTGGATTATAAAACACCTAATTACGTGCATCAATATGCCGCTAAATTGAAAATTACGCGTCAGCGAAATATTCAAAATTAGCTTTGGACAAAACAAAAAAAGCAAAACAATAAGCTTTAGCTTCGTGCACAGACGGAAACTGGCCAGCGCGCCAACTCGCCCACTGCTATCGCAGATGTCGTACCTCCGCACTACTCATAGCTCAGACCGTTAGCTGTAATGCTAAAAAACAGCGCGCTAATCAACAAAACACAGTCATTTATCCGATTTGGCTGATAGAAAGATAGATTTGACTACATAACTATCGTTTAACTCTTTCACCTTTGTACTTTACTTATAAAACTGGGAAATGAATCAAATATTAGTTACTGGTGCAACTGGAGAATTGGGTACTACAGTTATTGAAACTTTACTTAAAACCATGAAACCCGAAAATATTTCGGTCCTCACAAGAACAGAAGAAAGAAAAACCGAATTCGAACAAAAGAGATTAAATGCTTTTATTGGTCAATATAATGATGTTAAATCGCTTGAAAAAGCGATGGAGTTCGTAGATACCGTTTTACTCATTTCTTCAGGAGACCAAGGCGATAGAATGCAAGAACATAAAAACGTTATTGATACAGCAAAAAAGAAAGGTGTTCAAAACATTGCATACTGGCTATTTCGGAGTTATGACGCCACCATTTTCGGTCAAATTGCGCCACTTTGAAAGATCTTACAATTATAAAAAAAATTTAGGTTTATATACTCTTTAAAGTTCCTTTTCTTAATGATTC
>NZ_JASWIM010000007.1:0-159161 GCF_030291335.1 Arenibacter flavimaris | reverse complement strand
CCCATCAGGAACTGGGGCATTATTTTAAATCAGTTCCTTACGATCTATGAAAAAAGGGTCAGACTTTAGATAAAGGTCAAACCCTGGTTATTTTTAACTTACACAGTTTACGGGATAGTGTCTACAGGAGGTGGCGAAAACGTATTCCGTTAACTAAACCTCCGAAGCCAAACGGTCCCTTACAAATTCAATTCTGGTTTTTCCATGTGGTTTTGGTTTTCCATCTGCCCCTAGATTTACCATTATGATATTGTCTACCGTTACAATAGTTTCCCGGGTCATTTTGTTACGAACCTCACAGTTAAGGGTCAGGGAGGTCTTTCCAAATTTGACCACGTCTATGCCTATTTCAACTATATCACCTTTTAATGCAGTGCTCATAAAGTTTATTTCGGACATATACTTGGTAACTACCCTTTTGTTTTCCAATTGTATAATGCTGTAGAGCGCGGCTTCCTCGTCTATCCAAGCAAGTAATTTGCCTCCAAATAGAGTACCATTGGCGTTCAAATCCTCTGGTTTTACCCATTTTCTTGTATGAAATCTCATAGTATCTAATATTTTTCAGCAAAATTAGCAAAGAAATTTGCCCTAATGCACTCCTCCAAGAGAAATGTAATCCGATTTAGATAAATCTAAATTACATCTTAATTTTTTGTTCAATTTGGGAATTAATACGGGTTATAATCATTAGATTCCTATAATCCACAGTTACCATTTCAATAGGAATATTCCTAAATGGGTTGTGGTCCAATTATTATGGTGGATAGTTGAACTTATTGCTTATTCGATATTTTCAAGGTTTTGGCACCCGTTTAAAGTATCACTGTTCATAACCTCGTTAAAAACTATATGGAATTGGCCCATTAGTACAAATGCTAATACCTACCTTTATAAAAACACCAATGATATGAGCGATAGGTCCCATAGTCTTTTGGAAATTCGTCCTATAATCCCTTCAGCCAAAGTAACGGAAAATATGAGCAGTGATGAGAGGTTTCAGAACCAAACCTTACGTCCTGTAATTAAAATGCAAAACGCCTTACTTCTCTTGGTTTTTCAGAATTACATCGCTAAGCACAAAAATAGTTTTTATGGGCTGGGGCAGAACAAACGACTCATTTTCATAGAAAATGCGATCCAAAAGGACATTAAGTTTAGAAATTCGCTTAAAGGCATTATCATAGGGCAATTTACTGCGGAGGAGTATGAACTGTACATACTTAATTCCTCCTCTTTAAACAAACGCATGATGCAAATGGTCATTGAGCGTATTAAGGATCAGGTTCAATTTTTTGAAAAAGCCTCGCTTCAAGCAGTATAGTACTTTTATTCCACCAGTGATTCCCCATTGAGGTTGGTGGTAAGTATGTCGCTCATCAGGTTGAAATAAGGCCTTATCTCTTGGTAAGCAGAGTCGACATTCGCCATAAAATCGGGCGACATAACTTCCTTGTCGGAAAAATTCTTCACAAATATGAATTGTTTTCTTTTGATCAGATCAATATTGGGATGGTCTTTATGGAAGCCCGAGGGAGCGGTTTTTAATTCATCACCTTGCATTCCGCCCCAGACTTCCTTAAAACTTTTCTGGTTCATTATAGTGCGTATTTCGGTGGCATCGGTTTCAAACTCCTTCCTAATTCTAAGGAGGTCTTCCTTGTTGGGACCCCAAAACCCCACGGCAATAAAAGTTTCATTGGGTTTTAACCGCAGATAGTAGCCGCCCCTCAGCCGTTGGCCAGCCCTGGAATAGGACCCGGCAAAATGGGTCTTGTAGGGTGTTTTGTCCTTGGAGAAGCGGACATCCCGA
This sequence comes from Arenibacter flavimaris, assembly GCF_030291335.1. Classification (NCBI taxonomy): domain Bacteria; kingdom Pseudomonadati; phylum Bacteroidota; class Flavobacteriia; order Flavobacteriales; family Flavobacteriaceae; genus Arenibacter; species Arenibacter flavimaris. Next base: position 157,348 of record NZ_JASWIM010000007.1, on the reverse strand, counting down.
TAGATACGAAACATCTTTAATTTTTCAATGTCGTCATGAGCCTTCAATTTATCCATTAACGCGGTATAAAAACCCTTGACCTCGGTTTCCAGCGCCTTGAATTCGGTTTTGTGCTCCGTAAACCATTCCCTGGAATTGTTTTTTTTTAGATTTTCCAAAAATTGAAATACATCTTTCGTAATTAGCTGCTGTTGTATACGACTCATAACACATTATCTTTGTGCTAAAGTTAACCAATTTAGCACAAGCTGATTTTGAAATAATGGTTAATTTTGAATGTATAATCAAAAAGTGCAAATGGATAAAGCATCTATAATAAAGAATATTAAGGAACATAAAAATCAGCCTAACCTGAGGTTTGAACTTAAGGAAAGGACTGAGCTGTTTACCAATCGTTTGTTTTACACCCTGTTCGATATAGATACACCGGTAGATGAAAATCTGGACCTATTGGAAAAGGAATTTGATGCATTGGTAGACCTGGCCTGTTGGCAGGTAGACAAACCCTGCCAAAGGATTTGGGCAAATTATGTGGTGCGACTACCGGAAATTCTGGAAAAATTGAATCTGGATGCCGAGGCCATTGTCAATTGCGATCCCGCTTCCCTATCCATAGAAGAAGTATATATGGCCTATCCCGGTTTTTATGCCATTGCCATTTACAGGCTGGCCCATGAACTTTATATTGATGGCTTTCCCTTGGTTCCCAGATTAATGACAGAATACGCCCATAGACAGACGGGTGTGGACATTAACCCAGGTGCGCAAATAGGAAATTCTTTTTTCATTGATCATGCCACAGGGGTGGTCATAGGTGAAACAGCGGTAATAAAAAATAATGTAAAAATCTACCAGGGAGTAACCCTGGGAGCTTTATATGTTGCCAAAAAATTGCAGAAAACAAAACGTCATCCCACCATTGAAAACAACGTTACTATCTATGCCAATGCCACTATTCTAGGAGGGGATACGGTAATTGGAGAGAATTCCATAATTGGAGGAAATGCATGGTTAACAGAATCGGTGCCTGCCAACTCCACAGTCTATCATTCTCCAGTAATCAAAATAAAAACACTTCCACATGTCTCATAGTATTTTGGATATTATAGGGAATACTCCCTTGGTAATATCAAAAGTTATCAATACCAATCCCAAGGTTAAACTTTTTTTTAAATTGGAGGGTAACAATCCCGGAGGTAGCGTTAAGGACCGGGCCGCCCTCAATATGATAAAGGAAGGTTTGGAAAGGGGCGATTTTGATGTAGACTCCAAACTGATAGAAGCAACCAGTGGAAACACGGGAATTGCGCTGGCCATGATAGCTGGAATTTATGGCTTGGATATAGAATTGGTAATGCCGGAAAATTCCACCAAGGAAAGGGTACAGACCATGAGGGCCTATGGCGCCAAGGTAACCCTTACCCCTGCCGATGTAGGCATTGAAGGTGCAAGGGATTATGCCGAGTTGAAGGTAAAGGAAGAAGGTTACATCATGATCAACCAGTTCTCCAATGATGATAATTGGAAGGCGCATTACAAGAGTACCGGTCCTGAAATTTGGAGGGATACCCAAGGGGAAATAACCCATTTTGTGTCGTCCATGGGCACTACCGGGACTATAATGGGGACATCCACTTTTTTGAAGGAAAATAATTCCAGAATTCAAATTGTGGGGGTGCAACCTGCCGACGAGGCCAAAATACCAGGGATTCGCAAATGGCCCCAGGAATATCTTCCTAAAATATTTGATCCCACGAAAGTGGATACTGTTATGGAGGTTAACGAGCAGGAAGCTAGGGATATGGCGAAGCGTTTGGCCAAGGAAGAAGGTATTTTTGCAGGTATGAGCAGTGGTGGCGCTGCCGCTGCCTCAGTAAAATTGGCCGAAAGTCTGGAAGAAGGAATAGTTGTTTCCATTGTGTGCGACCGCGGCGACCGATATCTTTCCTCCGATCTGTTCGATTAAAGGGAAGCATTAGGTTCTAATTTACAGCCATCCCTTCTTTTTAAAATAAAATAGAAGGCCTATAAAGATTGCAATCATGAGCCCCCAAACATAGAAATACCCATTGGGGTACTTTAATTCTGGGATATATTCAAAATTCATTCCATATACCCCAACAATAAAAGTAAGGGGGATGAAAATAGTGGCCATTATGGTCAGTACCTTCATCACCTCGTTCATTTTATTGCTCATATTGCTCATATACATTTCCATGAGGCTCATGGACATCTCCCTTAATATATTTAGACTTTCGTTTATTTCTATACAATGGTCCAAGGCATCCCTTAAAAACAACTGGGTGTCTTTTGTAATCAGGACGTGTTCACTATCTATCAATTTATGGATCAACTCCTTCATAGGGTAGATATATCTTCTAATCCTCAGGACTTCTTTCTTCAGGTCTTGGACGGCATGGGCTGTTTTTGGAGTGGGGTTTTCATAAACTTCTTCCTCCAAGGCGTCTATTTTGTGGTTAATGTTTTCCAGAACCACAAAATAATTATCTATAATGGCGTCCAAAAGAGTGAAAAACAAATAGTCCGCAGGCTTGCTTCTTATTCGTCCGGTTTTGGCTCTTATCCTATCCCTGATACTATTGAAAACATCGTCCTGCATTTCCTGAAAAATGAGAACCGTATTCTTCATTAAAACAATGGCCACATGTTCGGTCACCATTTCATTGTTTCCATCCAAATAAAGCATTTTAAAAGCCCCAAAAATGTAGTTGCCGTATTCATCGATCTTTGGTCGCTGATGGGTGTTTACGGCATCCTCCATAGTAAGGGGGTTTAAGGAAAAGGCTTTTCCTAGGTTCTCTATAAACTTTTCATCACTTATTCCAATAACATTGATCCAGGAAATTGAGGGCGATTCCTGGAAGGCAACGATCTTGTTAAAACTCTCGGTGGAGTAAGCATCATACCCTGATTCCAAAACGCCATTTTCATCGTACTCCATTACGTTTACAGTACTCTTGGCTCCTTCCCTATTACCTAGGTAGGTTACGGTTCCCGGAGCCTTCCCGGTTTTGGCAAGTCTTTTTGACTGTCTTTTATGTGTGGATTTTTTTTTGGTCATTGGTTGGAATCTTAATAATACCCTTGCTGAAATTATGTTGTTGCTACTAATTTATGCATTCCAGCCCGTCCATGAATGAACTCCTTGAAAAATTACCTAATTTTTTTTTTGGGTTTTTCTTTCGTAGGAAATGGGATTGCCACTATTGGAACTGTAGATCATTTAACACCAGTCCGGATCCTGGGGCAACATAGGTTAGTAAAGTATTGTTATCCTTTTTCAAAGATTCTTTAATGTCCATTGCAGTAAGTTCTCCCTTGCCAACCTGAATCAAAGCCCCCATAATCATCCTAATCTGATACCGCATAAAACCTTCCCCCGTAATATGCAGGGCGTAACTTGCCTCAGGAAAAAAATTGGCCTTTAAGAGTTCATTCTCTTTTATGACACACGATTCTATGGTCCGTACCACTTTGGTGTTGGGTTGTAGTCGGGCCGTATACGACGAAAAATCATGGGTGCCAATAAATATCTGGGCACAATCCGACATTAAATCCAGATCCAGTTCGTCTATAATGTTTGCTAAAAAGGGCGCACAAAAGGGATGGTTTTTTTGTCCAAAGGAAAAGAGATAAACATATTCCTTTAGTTTACTTTCTTGGATGATATTGAAGTTTTTATCGACCTGTTCTATACTGATGATACGGATGTCCTGGGGTAGGTTTACATTAAATTCATGCATAAACTCCCGAAGGTTCTCCAAGGGATCCTTATCCAGGAATAGTTCAAAGGCCGTGTTTAGGGCCGATACTTTGGCATCTGTACGTCCGGCACCCAAGACTTTGAATTTGGAATTGGGCAAAACAAATTTTAAGGTCTTTACCAACATACCCTCCACCGTCTTTTGATCGGGTTGCTTTTGCCAACCGCTGTAACGGAAGCCCAAAAATTGAAGGTGGATTAAATAGTAAAAACGGGGTGTTTTCATTTTATTCTATATGTTGTTTTATCAAATCCTAAGAAAACCTAGGCAAAGATAGGTAAGGAAGATCGGTTTTAGGATTGATCCCTGAATGCATTTAAAAATATATTTGGCATGAGTTCATCGTACTTTTCGGTACTTCGTCCGAGCCCCCTTTTTTCTATCTTAAATTTCTATATGTTCAACGAAATTTTGTTTAACGAATATGATTTTAGTTGTAATTATGTTGAAAATTATCCGAAATCTTAAACCTTAATTATGGAAAATTCCGTTAGAAGAACCACTCCCCAAATTAATATTGTCCTCACCATTATTTCACTGGTATCCTTAATTATCCTTGGCTTTTATAGCATGTATGGAAATATCTTTATTTTCAATAGGGTAGAGAGTTATATTTTTCCCGTACTATCATTGATCCACTTTCTTTATTTATATGTACTCTGGTTTAAGATAACGGAAAATGAATATCCGGATATGATCATGAAAAATATTGAGTATATCATGTATGGAATCTTACTGGCCTATGGATATAATATTTATGAAACTTTTTTAATTCTTGGCTCCCAAAGTGAATTTCAAGGCCATGTTATACCAAGTTCCTTCGTACCTATGGGCTTTTTGATTATCGCATTACAAAGTCTATTGGTGGTTCTTACTGTTTGGTCATTTGTAATTAGAATACAACGGGTGGGCAAATATGATTTTGATTACCTAAATAATCATATTGATGCCTGGGAGTAAAATATGCCATTTTACAATCCGCTTATAAAGCTACCGTAAACATCTTTTATTTGATAGCCTATAGTGTAACGTTGCTTACTTAGTTTTTTATGGGCAACCAGTCCCCACAACACCAATTCCTTCAAAAAATAGGTATCTTCCTTTTTTATGTCTGGTTGATATTTTGTGATCAATTGTTGAAGTGGAACAATGCTATCCAGCTTTTCCTTGTAGTCCTTATCGGTGGCATCATCCAACAAATCAAATCCTTCCCCATCAAAGAACCAACTAACCAATTCATCATAAGGACTTTCGGCATCCTTGCGTTCCAATTTATCTATCTTTGGAAAATAATTTAGGAAGAGCGACTTCACTGCATCATCTATCAATATTTCCGCAACGCTGCCCGAACCTTCCTGTTCCCCTTCGTAAACTAGTTCAATCTTACCGATTATGGACGGAATGACCCCCATAAAATCGCTCAGCCTTACCATAGTGGTTTTTTGGCCATTCTTCAATACCCGACGTTCAGCGGTACTCATTAAATTTTCGAAGGAAGTAATGCTCATCCTGGCGCTTATACCACTTTTGGCATCTACATATTCACTTTCCCTAGCCTCCCTGCTAATTTGTTCTAGGAGATCTTTGGCCAAGTCGGGCACATAAACGACTTCACTTTGACGCTTGTCCAATTTGGATTCCTGCTCCGTAATTTTACGGGCGGTTTCTATATCCTCAGGATAGTGTGTTAAAATCTGGGACCCGATCCTGTCTTTTAACGGAGTTACTATACTGCCCCTATTGGTGTAATCTTCCGGGTTTGCCGTAAATACAAATTGCAGGTCTAGAGGTAAGCGAAGTTTAAATCCCCTTATTTGAATGTCGCCCTCCTGTAAGATATTAAAAAGGGAGACCTGTATCCTTGCCTGTAGATCAGGTAATTCATTGATTACAAAAATACAACGGTTGGCACGTGGGATCATTCCAAAATGTATAACCCGGTCATCGGCATAGGACAACTTTAGATTGGCAGCTTTAATGGGGTCAACATCGCCTATTAGATCGGCCACCGTAACATCTGGGGTAGCTAATTTTTCATAAAATCGATCATTTCTGTGGAGCCAGGAGATGGGAGTCAGATCCCCGTGTTCCTTAATAGTTTCAGTGGCATACCGAGAAATGGGACTAAAGGGGTCATCATTTATCTCGGAGCCGGAGATGATTGGAATATACTCGTCCAATAAATTTACCATTAACCTTGCCAAACGTGTTTTGGCTTGTCCCCTAAGCCCAAGTAGATTAATGTTGTGTCTAGACAATATTGCCCTTTCCAGCTCCGGTACAACGGAATTTTCATAACCCCAAACCCCTGGAAAGGTAATTTCATCCGACTTTATTTTGTCAATAAGATTTGCTCTTAACTCATCCTTTATTTTTTTTGTTTTGTACCCTGCCTTTCTAAGCTGTCCTAGATTGGTAATTTCCTTATGATTCAATTTCATCTGTAAGTTTTTATAATTTGGCCATCCTGTCTACTTTGGTCGACAGGGAGTGGTGCACAACGGCTTATTCCAATTTTTTTTATCCTTAATTATCCCTTTAATCTTTTTCTTCTATTCTGTTCGTAATCCTCAAAAATCATTTCACCAAGTCCCTTTAGGCCGGTAAAGAAAGCCTTTCCCTTATTAGCTTCTGTAAAATGCCTCACAAACTGTGTTAAATACGGATCTTTGGCAATCATGAAGGTGGTTATGGGAATATGGAGTTTTCTGGCCTGTCTGGCCATGTTGTAGCATTTTTCCACGATATAATCGTCCAGGCCTACACTATTTTTATAATAGGTGCCATCGGCCAATTTAATGCAGCTGGGTTTGCCATCGGTAATCATAAAGATCTGCTTGTTCGTATTTCGCTTCCTACGGAGCATATCCATCGCCAATTGCAATCCTGCAACGGTATTGGTATGATAGGGTCCTACTTTTAGATAAGGCAGGTCCTTAATAGGAATGGGCCAGGCATCGTTGCCAAAAACCAAAATCTCCAAGGTGTCCTTAGGGTATCGGGTCGTGATAAGCTCTGCCAAGGCCATGGCGACCTTTTTTGCCGGTGTAATGCGGTCTTCGCCATAGAGTATCATACTATGGCTGATATCGATCATGAGGACCGTGCTCATTTGGGCTTTGAATTGGGTGTCCTCCACCACTAAATCCTCCTCGCTTAAATGGAAATTGCCAATACCGTGGTTTATCTGGGCATTTTTTAAACTTTCGGTCATGGAAATCCGCTCTAAACTGTCTCCGAATTTATATTCCCTGTATTCGCCCATATGCTCATCGCCCCTACCCGATAAGCCGGTTTTGTGATTCCCCGAACCACTTCTTTTGATCTTGCCGAATATTTGATTCAAGGCCGCTTGCCTAATAATCCGTTCCATCTTGGCGGTTATGGACAAATCTGCCTCCTTCCCCCCCGTGCCATCGCCATCACCTTCTTTGGGATCTTCTCTCAGATATCCTTTGGCCTTAAGGTCTTCTATAAAATCGTCAATGGTATAATTCTCATCGGTAAGTTCGTATTCATTGTCCAACTCCCTTAGCCAATCCAAGGCCTCATCCACATCTCCCGAAGTATGTGTAATCAGTTCCTTGAAAATATCAAAAAGCTTTTCGAAAGGAGTTTGCTCGGGGGCTTCATAGGTAGAAAACCTAAACCCTTTTCTTTTATTAATACCCATACTATAAAATTACTTAATTTGGTCAAGACCTTTTCCTTTTTAAAGAAAACTTAACGGTTTACCTAATATTAGCATCACTTGGATCATAAAAATCTTTCATATTACAGGGCATTTTTTAAAACTCCTCCACTTTGGATAGGGGAATTGGAAGGTTTGAGGCAATTTGTGCTTCCAGAATTAAATTTTGAAAACCTGGAGATGGGGCGGTTACCTTCCAATGTAAGGTTAGGACATAAAATAGAACACATTTTTCTAAAGCTGATCCAACACTCAGCCCAATACAATGTTATTGCTCACAACATTCCCATAAGGAAGGAAAAAACAAGTTTGGGGGAAATAGATTTTTTATTGCAAGATGTTGATAGTCATAAATTTATGCATGTTGAGTTGACGTATAAATTCTATGTGGTAACAGGGGAGGTAACAAAGATTGAATGCCAATTGATTGGGCCAAACAGGAGCGACTCCTTCCTGGCCAAGAAAGAAAGGATTGTAAATCATCAGATTCCGCTTCTGAGAACTCCTGAAGCTACCTCTGTTTTGCAAGGGTTACATATAACGGCTTCGGAATTATTGCATCGGGTGTGTTTTAAATCCCAAATATTTATCCCATTTACGACGCGTGAAGTGGATTTGGCTCCCTTTAATTCCGATTGTATTTGTGGCAGATGGATTCCTTTACAACAATTTAAGAGCCCTTGGTTTTTGGAACAACGTTATTATCTACCATCCAAGCCCGAATGGCTTTTGGAGCCGCATCAAGGTGTTGATTGGTTAGGCCATAATGAAATACTGGATTTGATTTCAATTGGGTTGGAAAATAAAAAATCTCCCTTATTATGGATGCAATCAGCTGATTTTACCATTGAAAAACTTTTCATTGTATGGTGGTAGATCCAATTAAAATGGGGGAGTAATAATGGGGTATGTAACCTGTGTAAAAATAATAGAAATAGGATGTCCCAACAATATAGGCAATAATGATTCGTTTTCTTTAGACAAATCTTATAAACCCACACCTATGAAAAAAGTTTATTTGTTGTTTTTTTCATTGTTTGTCTTTTCCATGGCACAGGCAAAGGACGACTGTGAATTAATTTATTCTACCGCATCCTATGCCCTTAATCATGCTAAAAGCGCTTTAAAGGCGAACAACTTTGATCATCAGAAATACTATTCGGGCAAGGCCTTGGAGTCTTACGAAAAACTATTTAAGCTATTGGAAGGGAGTCAATGTGAAGGACTGTCGGAAAAAGTTCAGGACATTATAGCAGATGCTTTAAAGGCTGCGGAACCCGCTGACTGGGATAGAGGACGTTATTACAGTAAAAAGGTGTTCACCAGTACCCAGGACCTTATAAGTTATATGGATGGTAGGACCGAGGTTGCAGGAGTAGACGGCACAGAGTAATTATCCGGGAACAATACCTTTACCTTAATAAAAAAAAAGTCATTGCTTTTCCGGTCAACAAAATACTAAGTTGAACAGGTAAACAATGACTTTCCTTTTTTTTATGCAGTAGGGCCTTTAGCCTACAATATCCAAAGGTGCTGTGGTTTTCCAATTGCCCCTGGTAAAATCCGGAAATTCTTGTGGTGCTCCATTTTGGGCCACGGATGCTTCGCTCAAGGTACCTACGGCACTCCAATAACACCCTTCATAAACGTTCTGATCCAATGGTTGTCCATTTCTAAGGCACTCGATGATTCTATACCTCATTATAAAGTCCATTCCGCCATGTCCGCCCATTTTGGTGGCCAATTCTCCCAATCGCACGTATAGTGGATGTTCGTATTTTTCGAAAATCTTTTGCAATTGCTCGCCTTCTGCCCACTCATGGTGGTTGTCCGGGCCACCTTCCACTCCACCTTCCAAGGCAATCCGGGTAGGGAAACCTGTCAAGGTTCCTTTTGTGCCTTGTATCAGGTTGTGTCTGGTATAAGGTCTAGGGCTAGTTTCGTCCCATTGTACCATAATTGTCCTACCCATGTGGGTTTTAACAATGGATGTATTTATATCCCCACCCTTAAAGTCCAACTTATTCCACTTGTGGTCTGCCGGAAAATTCTTGGCAGCATATAGATTACGACCTTTACCTGGAGAAGAAAAGGAATTTATAAATTTGAAATTATCCTCTCCCCTGGCCAAATTCATGTATTGTGCTACTGGCCCCAGTCCGTGGGTAGGATAGAGATTGCCATCGCGATTGGCATAATGATAGGTACGCCAAGACCCCGTTCCGCGTTCCACTTCCTTCATTTGTGATCTTAATTCGTGGATATAGGCAGCTTCTCCGTGTAGCAATTCGCCAATAACACCTTTTCGGCACATATTTAAGTAGAGTAGTTCTTCCCTGCCATAGTTGACGTTTTCCATCATCATACAATGCTTTTGGGTTTTCTCCGAGGTATCCACTATGTCCCACATCTCTTGGATGGTAAGGGCCAGTGGTACTTCAACAAAAACATGGGCCCCACTTTTCATAGCTTCTATGGCCATAGGTGCATGCAATTCCCATGGGGTACAAACAAAAACGGCATCTGGCTTTTCCTTTTTCAACATCTTTTTCCAGTCGTTCTCCCCATCGGTGTACAAGGTTATTTTCTTGTGCCTGGTGCCACCACCATTTTCCTTGCATATGTTTGCCGATTTCTCGGCAAGATCTTGGTACAAATCACTGATAGCTACTACTTCTGTCCCCTCAATGGCCGCAATTTGATGTGCATGTCCAGAACCTCGAGCACCTACACCTATAAAGGCGCATTTTACGGTTTCCAATTTAGGGGCTGAAAATCCGCCCATATACTTGGCACCATATAATGGTTCCGGGGTATTATAGGGGCTGTTACCGGTGATTGAATTGGACCATGCCGGGGTCATTGCCAAACCCACACCAGCAATGGATGTTTTTCTAAGAAAATCCCTCCTATTTGATTTCATACTTTAAACTCTTGATGTTATTGATTATTCCTTGGAATTTTTGAAGATAAGTTAATTTATTTTACCAAAACAAATCAAGTTGGAAATTGCACAATTTTCGAGTCATATGAAAAATATTTAAAAACTAATGCCGAGACTCTAGAACCTTAACGATGTCCTGAAGTTTAAATCCTTTTGCCTGTAACAAGATTAGGTAATGGAACAAGAGATCGGCGCTTTCCTCCTTGAACAGTTGGTCGTTATCGTCTTTGGCCTCAATGACGACCTCTACAGCCTCTTCGCCTACTTTTTGGGCAACTTTATTAATCCCGCTTTTAAAGAGTGAGGAAACATAGCTAGGTTTAACTCCCTCGGGAATCCCGACCTTTCCCTCTGCTTGTTCTTTTCTATTTTGAATAATGCTTTCCAATTCTGATAGAAATCCAAAGGAGGTATCGTTTCTTTCGCCCCAGCAGGTATCGGTTCCCTTGTGACATGTTGGTCCTACGGGAGCCACCATTACCAATAGGGTGTCATTGTCACAATCCAATTTAATATCCACTAGATTCAAAAAGTTTCCGCTTTCCTCCCCTTTGGTCCACAATCTGTTTTTAGTGCGACTAAAGAAGGTTACTTTACCACTGTCCACAGTTTTTTCGTAGGCCTCTTGGTTCATATACCCGAGCATAAGTACATTTTTTGTAAGTGCGTCCTGTATTATGGCCGGTACTAGGCCATCGTTGTTTTTGTTAAAGTCTATGTTCATGATTTTGGATTCCATTAGGGTTTTATAATCTAACCGGTATATTATTTCTTTTCAACTCTGCTTTCAAGTCCTTGATCTCGATTTCTTTGAAGTGAAACACGCTGGCCGCCAAAGCGGCATCTGCCTTGCCCTCCATAAATGTATCCGTGAAATGTTGCATATTTCCGGCACCGCCCGATGCTATAATGGGTATATTCAATTCGGTGGATAATCGGGCCAAAGCTTCATTGGCAAATCCGTCCTTAGTACCATCGTGGTCCATGGAAGTAAAAAGGATTTCACCGGCCCCACGGTCTTCCACTTCCTTTGCCCAGGTAAAAAGATTTAGGGTTGTAGGTACCTTCCCTCCTACCAAGTGAACAATCCATTCCCCATTTATTTGTTTGGCATCTATGGCAACCACTATGCATTGTGATCCAAATTTGGCAACCAGGTCGTTGATCAATTGAGGATTTTTTACAGCCGATGAATTTATGGATACCTTATCCGCTCCATTATGCAGTAATATATCTACGTCTTCCACAGATGAAATACCACCGCCAACAGTAAACGGAATATTTACTTTTTCAGCCACACGCAGCACTAAATCGGCCAATGTTCTCCTTCTTTCCTCCGTTGCGGAAATATCTAGGAAGACTAGCTCGTCCGCTCCTGTTTTTGCGTAAATTTCGGCCAATTCCACGGGGTCCCCTGCATCCCTCAGGTCTACAAAGTTGATTCCTTTTACCGTTCTCCCGTTTTTGATATCCAAACAAGGGATTATTCTTTTTGTTAACATGGGGTATTTACGTTTTTGTATTTGGAGGCGAATCCAATTAATATCTTCAATGCCATTACTAGGCTGTCCCTATTGAACAGCAATAGGTTTTAAGGGTTAAATATCGAGAATAAATTTTTCCAATTGTTTTAGGCTAATTCTGTTTTCATAAATGGCCTTACCAATAATGGTTCCTTCACAGCCCAATTCGGCCAGTTTAGGGAGTTCGTCAAAAGTTGAAATACCGCCACTGGCAATTAGTTGTAATTTTGGTCCACATTCAGCCAAAATCTTGCGATACAAATCAAATGAAGGGCCTTCCAACATGCCATCCTTACTAATATCGGTACAGATAACCCCTCTGATTCCTTCTTTTTGATACACCTGTATGAAGGGAACCAACTCCTCCTTGGAATCTTCCATCCAGCCAGAAACGGCAACCATCTCATTTTTGGCATCCGCTCCTAGAACAATCTTCTCTGGACCGTATTTGTTGATCCATGAAATAAAGGTTTCCCTGTCTTTTACAGCAATACTTCCTCCGGTAATTTGATTGGCCCCACTTTCAAAGGCTATCCTTAATTCCTCGTCGGTCTTGAGTCCACCTCCAAAATCTATTTTTAAGTTGGTATTGGAAGCTATTTTTTCCAACACCTTATGATTTACAATGTGCTTGGATTTGGCTCCGTCCAAATCTACTAAATGTAGGTATTGTATACCATGGGCCTCGAACTCTTTTGCCACCTCCAAGGGATTCTCATTGTAAATTTTTTTGGTGTCATAGTCTCCTTTGGATAGTCTAACACATTTTCCTTCAATGATGTCTATGGCGGGTATTATTCTCATTTTGTTTTTAATTAAGTCCCAATGGGCATTTATTTAATTGGGAGTATGTATGGTTTCGATAAAATTTCTAAGAATCCGTTCCCCTACCTCACTGCTCTTTTCTGGGTGGAATTGGGTTCCATAAAAATTATCTTTTCTCAAAGCGGCACTATATCCCAAACCGTAATCCGCTTCTGCTATGGTTTCCTTGCACAAAGGGGCATAAAAACTGTGTACCAAATAAATATGCTCTTTTTCATTGACGTTTTTGAAAAGATCGGATTTTAAATTTGTAATTTGATTCCATCCTATTTGTGGAACTTTTACCTCATTGGAAAACTTAACCACGTCAACATCAAAAATACCTAGGCCCTGCGTATTGCCTTCTTCCGAAGAGTGACACATTAATTGCATTCCGAGACAAATTCCCAGTACCGGCTGTTTTAATTTGGGTATAATCTGGTCCAATTTACTTTCGCGCAACTTTTTCATGGCGCTACTGGCTTCCCCAACACCTGGAAAAATAACTTTATCGGCCGTCATAATCCCCTCAGCATCCTTGCTCAGAATAGCTTCGTATCCCAAGCGTTGAAAGGCAAATTTAATGCTCTGTATATTTCCGGCTCCGTAATCTATTATTACTATTTTCATTTTCTTTGTCCTTCGGACAGATTTTTTGCTCACTAAGTGAGGTTTGAATATTCCGACACTTGTCTACCCCTTGCTTTTGGACAGGGCCTTGAGGCATAAGACTTCTATAATACTCCTTTGGTACTTGGAAGCACCATTTTATCCACATCCCTTTTCACGGCCATCTTGATTGCCTTGGCAAATGCCTTGAAAATGGCTTCGATCTTATGGTGTTCGTTGTTGCCTTCGGCTTTGATATTTAGGTTGGCCTTGGCTCCGTCCGTAAAGGATTTAAAGAAATGATAAAACATTTCCGTTGGCATTTTTCCTATCATTTCCCGTTTGAATTCCGCTTCCCATACCAACCAGTTTCGTCCACCAAAATCAATGGCTGCCTGTGCTAAACAGTCATCCATGGGCAAACAGAAGCCGTATCGCTCTATACCTAGTTTATTGCCCAAAGCTTTATGGAATACCTCTCCCAACGCTATGGCGGTATCCTCAATAGTATGGTGCTCATCCACTTCCAGATCTCCCTTGACCTTGATTTCAAGGTCCATTTGACCATGGCGCGCCAATTGATCCAGCATATGATCAAAGAAATCCAATCCGGTACCGATATCACTTTTTCCGGTACCGTCTAGATTGAGTTTTATAAAAATATCGGTTTCATTGGTTTTGCGCTTTATCTCCGATACCCGATCTTTCAGTTTTAAAAATTCGTAAATTTTTTCCCAGTCATTACTTTCCAGGGCTATGTAGTTATTTAATTCTTCCCTTTTAACGGATATTTCCCCTGTTCCCAAATTGGTGTTGTCGTTGATAAAGATGCCTTTGGCCCCTAAATTCTTGGCTAGTTCCACATCGGTCAGCCGGTCCCCTATTACAAAGGAATTGGCCAGATCGTATTCTTCGGAAAAGTATTCGGTAAGTAATCCGGTTCCCGGTTTTCTGGTATTGGCGTTCTCATGTGGGAAGGTCTTGTCCAGAAATACCTTATCAAAAACTACTCCTTCATTTTCAAATGATTTTAATATAAAATTATGGACCGGCCAAAAGGTATGCTCGGGAAAAATATCGGTTCCCAATCCATCCTGATTGGTGATCATCACCAATTCATAATCCAATTCCTTGGCTATTTTACCCAAATAAGTAAAAGCTTTGGGGTAGAACACCATTTTTTCAAAAGCGTCTATTTGCTCGTCGATGGTCTCTTTAATAATGGTACCATCCCTATCTATAAATAGAACTTTTTTACCTATTTTGTTTCCCTTGGTGGCATTTGTATCCGGACTCATAGTATTATGTGGTTGTTATATTCTGCAATGCATTTATTAATATCTCATTTTCCTCCTTGGTTCCAACGGTAAACCTTAAGGTATTTTCACAAAGGGGTTGGGTGGTCCTATTGCGGACAACGATACCCATTTCCAACAGTTGATTATATCTTTTGGTAGCGTCATCCACTTTGGCCAATATAAAATTTGCGTCCGTGGGATATATTTTCTCTACAAATTCCACTTGGCGCAGTACATTATAAAGGGCCTCCCGTTCCGTTAAAATATCTATTATCTCCAGGTTGACCGCATTAACATCCAAAACCCTTTCCAATGCCCGTTGTTGGGTTAGTTCGTTTACGTTGTAAGGCGGTTTAATTTTATTCAGTACGGAGATTATTTCTTCTGAAGCATAACATGTCCCCAATCTTATACCGGCCATTCCATAAGCCTTGGATAAGGTTTGGGTTATTACTAAATTGGGATAGTTCTTCAATTCCGTAATCCAACTCACTTCGCCGGAGAAGTCTATATAGGCTTCATCCACTACTACCAATCCGTTAAAATTGTCCAATAATTCCCTTACGCTGCTATTTGAAAAACTATTTCCAGTAGGATTGTTGGGGGAACACAGAAACAGCAATTTACTTCTGTTGTCGGCGGTTTTAAGAATTTCGGGCACATTGGGTTCAAAGTCCTTTGTTAATAGCACCTCCCTATTCTCTACATTGTTAATACTGGCAAGTACCTTGTACATACCGTAGGTTGGCGGCAGGCTAATTATATTGTCTTCCTTTGGTTCACAGAAAGCCCTAAAAATTAAGTCCAATACTTCATCGCTACCATTGCCCAATAGAAGTTGCCGGGAACTCACTCCTTTTCTTTCTGCCAAAACCTCCTTCAATCGTCTTTGGTGTGGATCGGGATATCTGTTTACCCCAGTTTCAAACGGATTTTCATTCGCATCCAAAAAAACCATTTTGGAACCATCCGAAACATATTCGTCCCGTGCGGAAGAATAGGGGCTTAAGCCCTTTACATTCTCCCTTACAATATTGTTGATATTGAATATTTTAGTTTTCATTCTTTCGCTGCTTTTCGCTATTTGGAAACATAGATGTCATGGTGTGCTGTACGTTTACCGCGCTTTTATCATTTTAAACTCTCCAATCTAAGGGTTACGGCATTTTTATGAGCCTGCAGCCCTTCGGCTTCAGCCATCAACTCTATGGTCTTGCCAATTGCCTGAATGCCTTTTTCGGATATTTTCTGAAAGGTCATACTCTTCATAAAACTATCCAGATTTACCCCGCTATACTGCTTGGCAAACCCGTTGGTTGGCAGGGTATGATTGGTTCCCGATGCGTAATCCCCTGCACTTTCCGGAGTATAATTTCCTATAAAAACTGAACCGGCATTGTAGGTCTGTTCCAAATAAAACTCCTCGTTTTCAACACATAGAATATAATGTTCCGGCCCGTATTCATTAATCAGATCTATGGCGGTCTGTTGGTCTTCCACGAAAATAAGTTTGCTATTGCCGATGGCCTTTACGGCTATATCCTTTCTTGGCAGGTCCTTTATTTGCTTGGCAACTTCCGTTTCAACAGCTTCTATTAGCTTTTTGGAAGTGGATACCAGAATAACCTGACTGTCCGTACCGTGTTCGGCCTGACTCAATAGATCCGAGGCTACAAATGCCGCGTTGGCAGTATCATCGGCCATGACCAAAAGTTCACTGGGACCTGCAGGCATATCTATGGCTATTCCGTATTTGGTGGCAATTTGTTTGGCAACGGTTACAAATTGATTTCCAGGGCCAAATATTTTGTACACGGGAGGTATGGTTTCCGTCCCAAAAGTCATACTTGCAATGGCTTGGATACCACCCACCTTGAATATTTTGGTAACCCCACATAGGTTGGCCGCGTATAATATGGCCGGGTGTACTTTTCCTTCCTTGTTGGGAGGGGTACATAGAATAATCTCCTTACATCCGGCAATGTTGGCAGGAATGGCCAACATTAAAATAGTGGAAAACAAAGGGGCCGTACCGCCTGGTATATACAATCCTACTTTTTGAATGGGCCTTTTTTCCTGCCAGCATTGCACGCCATCTGCAGTTTCTACCGTAATTCTTTGGGTTTTTTGGGCCTTATGGAATTTTTCAATATTGTTTTTAGCTTGTTGAATAGCTATCTTTAAGTCCTTGGAGATTAATTGATTGGATTCCTCTATCTCCATGGGAGCAACCAAGGCGTCTTGTAGGTCTACACCATCAAATTTTTTGGTGTAGCTCCTAACCACGGAATCCCCACCGGACTGTATTTCCCTAAAGACTGCATTGACAATTTCCTCTATATCGGCTACAGATTGTGTAGGCCGTTTTAAAACAGTCTTCCATAGTGCCCTTTCCGGATTGTATATCTTGTTCATTCCTATAATACTTTTTGCATGTGGTAACCTATAGCCTGATAACCTCGGTTGTTCCAAAACTGAATACCTTTCCCATTATTTATATAGCAGTTGATCTCCGAGGTATTACATCCGATTTCCAACGCATAAATTAAAACCTGATCCATCATTAATTTCCCCACCCCGGAACTTCTATATTCAGGTAATACAAATACATTGTCCGGTTCCAGATGTTTACCAACGTAAAACTTATTTAAAACCCATATGCCACATATACCTATTAACCCTTCTTTATTATAGGCGCCCAAACATTGATATCCGTCCGTGAGCATATCCTGCAGTCGATTCTCTAGGGTTTCAACAGGAATTTTATAATTGTTGAGCATTTGTACCAAGGGCAAAATTTCATTCATATTCCCCTTGGGGATGAACCTTATTTGAAATTCGGTAGCCATAGTACTTTTACAAAACCATTTTTTCTATGGGGCAAACCAATATTCCCTCTGCTCCCGCTTTCTTTAGTTCCTGAATTACTTCCCAGAACTTATCCTTGTTGATTACCGTATGCACAGAACTCCATCCCTCTTCGGCCAAAGGAAGTACGGTTGGACTCCTCATGCCTGGCAATAATGCAATAATTTCGTTCAGCTTTTCGTTCGGTGCGTTCAAAAGAACATATTTGGACTGTCTAGCACGTAACACGGACTGAATTCTAAATCTTAAGTCTTCCAACAAGACCGTTCGTTCCTGGGAAATTTGTGGAGAAACGGCCAGTACGGCTTCACTTGTCAGCATTACCTCCACTTCCTTTAAATTGTTTTTGAACAGCGTACTACCACTGGAAACAATATCGCAAATGGCATCTGCCAACCCTATATTGGGCGCAATTTCTACGGAACCGTTTATAATATGCAGATCTGCTTTTACCCCCTTACTGTCCAAATAATTCTTTACGGTATTGGGATAGGAAGTGGCAATCCTTTTACCTTCAAAATCGGTGACTGATTTGTACTTGACCGATTTGGGAACTGCCAGGGATACTTTACATTTGGAAAAACCCAGTTTCTCTGCGATGGAGATATCCTCACCTTTTTCAATTAGGACATTCTCACCAATAATGGCAATATCTACGACCCCATCCCTAAGATATTGGGGAATATCCCCATTTCTAAGATAGAAAACCTCTAAGGGAAAATTTCTGGAAGAAGCCTTGAGTTGATCTTTTCCGTTGTCTATGGAAATACCACAGTCCTTTAATATTTGAAGTGAGTCTTCGTTTAAACGGCCGCTTTTTTGGATCGCAATTCTAATTTTTTTCATTTTTGGTATTTTGTTTTTGGCCTGAACAAATCTAACAGGTTGTTAAATACAAAACCCGTTTGATTGCTCAAACGGGTTAGAATATAGTTTAGATACAACAATACATTCCTAGCTCGCTTGACTGCAAGTGAAGAAATGATGATGATGTGTCCTGTTGTTTTTCATGATAAGACAAAATTAAAACTATTTTTCAACCTTGGAAAATTTATACGGAACAATTTATTTTAAAATTGTTAAATTATTACTGATTACCTAAAATAATGGGCATGCCCGACTCTCCACTTCCAATAACAATAACCTTGGCATTGGGGGATTCGGACAATTTGATGGTTGCATCAATACCTTTGTCCTGCAATATTTTGTCTGTCAGGGAAGCACTTAATATGGTATTGGCATCTGCCTTACCCTGGGCCTCTATTATCACTTTTTGGGCTTCCTTTTGTGCGGTAACCAATCTAAATTCATATTCTAGGGATTCTTGTTCCTGCTTAAGTTTACGCTCAATAGCTTCCTTAATTGTGGGTGGTAAGGTAACATCCCGAACCAAAATTTCATTGAGCTGTATATATTGTCCATCTACAATTTTTTCGGTCTCTTCAAAGATTTCTTGCTGAATGGCATCCCTTTTACTGGAATAAAGCTGTTCTGGGGTATATCGCCCAACAACACTTCTTGCTGCGGATCTAATGGTTGGCAATAATACACGCTGTATATATTCAGTACCTTTTTCTTGGTGCAATTTTCCCAAAAATTCTCTTTTTGGTTCAAACCAGGCCGAAGCTTCCAACTTAATTTCAAGACCGTTGGAGGATAATACCTGCATTTTTTCCAAAACTTCCTGTTGCCTTACCTCATATATAAAAACCTTGTTCCATGGGGCTACAATTTGGAACCCCTCTCCCATAGGGGCCTCATCGGTGACCACTCCTCCACCAAAAGTCTTGTAAAGCACTCCGGCTTCACCGGAGCCAATGGTAACGGCCGATTTTGAAATTAATATTACAAGAACTATTAAGGCGAATACGGCCGGTAGTGCAATTTTTGGTAATTTGTCCATTTATTATATTTATTAGGTTAATCCGTTATACTTTCTGATAAACCACTCAAGTGATAGGGCTGCAACGATAATGCCCAAAAGAAATTTAAAATCGATTAAAGGTACGACAATTTGTTTGCTTTTTTGAACCGGTACAAACTTAGTATCGGTTTCCAATGCCGTTACCAGGGAGTCCATTTGATCTGGAAAGTAAAGTTTTCCTGTCGTATTGTTTGCCAGTCGATTCAGTTTGCCATAATTGCTTGAGGAGAATTGTTTTTCGGCATCAAAATCCAATACGGAAAAGCTACCTGATCTGCTCAGATTTTCTTTGGTTACGGTAGCAATAAAATCATATGTTGCAGGGGTTAAATGGCTTAAATCTGCTTCGTAGTATCCATCTTTTAATAACATTGGAAATTCCAAGGAGGTATTGGTGGATTTATTCACCACTTTTATATTAATGGAGGCGTTGGCATCAAAGACAAAGGCCTCATCAAAATAAGTAGCCTTTATTTTTGTTTCGTTGCTGTTATTGTAAATGGAACTATAATCCAGTACAAATCTATTTTTACCTTTGGAGGTGGTAAGATAAAGGATCAGTTTTCCAAGGAATGCATCAAATTCCACAAATGCTTGATCGTTCCGGTAATTTTGAACCCTCCATTTCCAAATATTTTCCCCTACCAATATGGCATGTTTTGAAGCGTCCTCCTCTACCGTGGACAATAAGGGTTGGTCCATATCCACCCCTTTGATACGGATTTTGAGCAAGGGTTCGCCATGGCCCAAAATAGTCACGGGCCCTGCATCGGATAAAAGGGGAGGAAAATCTTGTAGGGAGAAATCTGAAATATCGAATTTTGAAAATGCGGCATTGGGGCTTGCAAATAATTCTTGCACCGGATAACCTGTTTCCACAAGGAAGCTATTTTGAATGTTGTTCAAAAAATTAAAGTCGGTATTAGTACCTAATACGGTAAAGGAATTGGAATTTCGCAATTGTATTTGTTGATACACTTTAGCAAAAGTGGCATCGGGCTGATAAAGTATATAAACATCAACTTCCTGTAATTTGCTTAAATCGGCATCGGGCCTATAAATGGATACCAACCTTTGCTCGTTGCTCTCTATGGATTTCTTAAGTGCGCCAATATCTGGGTGTTGGACATTAGAAATAATGGCCACATTTGTTTTTTCGTCCAGTACTTCCAAGGCCATCAATTTTTCATTGTTGGCCGAATTTTTTTCATTGGGCAATGGGGATAAAGTCACCTTAATGTTTTTTATTCCTACCGTATTGGCCTCTATCTGGGTATTGATAATCTTGGTGTTGGAAACGTTGGACAATGCAACTTTTTCTTTGTACACCAAATTATCGTCCATAAAAACTTTTAATTCCGGGGAGACTTCTTCCTTACCGTCATAAGAAATGAAAACTTCCAGGGGGAATTTGTTTTTTAAAAAGGCATATTTATTGGTATTTATTTGGCTTATTGCCAAATCATCATATTTGGTGGTGTCTCCGAGAACTACCGGGTATATAGGTAGTTTTTGTCGTTTCCCGTAAAATTCATAGTCTTCCCCTATGGTCTGATTGCCATCGGACAGCAGAATAACTGCCGTTGTAGTTCCGGTGAATATTTCGTTTAAGCCTGCCAGGGCCTTTGAAATATTGGTGCTCTTTTCTGTAAGGCCAAGAGTATCGGAATTGGATAACTCCCCTCCAAATTTGTATGTGAATATATTAAAATTATCAGATAATGATTCCACTTTATCCTTTAGGAAAGAAAAATGGGAGATCGCCTGCGCCTTACCCTCCAATGCCAAGGAAGAGGAATTGTCTGCTAGTAGTACCAAATTGGTCTTTTGCAAGGTATATTCATTCTTGGTAAATTTTGGATTTATCAGAAGCAATAGCGTTCCAAATATGGCCAAGAAACGCAAAAAGGAAAGGATAACCTGAAGTTTCCCCTTCCTTTTGCTTTTATAGTAGTATTGAAACAGTACAACTGTCAGTGCCATAATGGCTGCGAGCAATATAAAAAGTACTGTTTGTAGTTGCATTATGTATGTTCGTTGGAACTATTCTTTTGTAGTAGGCCAGAGTTTATTCGGTATGTATCACGGAGCTTTTTCAGTACGCTGCCAAGTCCTAACTGGGCACAAGTATCGCTTTAACTTCGAGGCCTACCTGGCTAAAAAGCAGTCCTATGTAAGCATTCCTCCATCCACATTTAGAACTTGTCCTGTAATATAGGCCGAAAGATCCGAGGCTAAAAACAGACAGGCATTGGCAACATCTACTGGTTGCCCTCCCCTTTTTAACGGAATTCCATCTCGCCAACCCTGTACCACCTTTGCATCCAACTTATCTGTCATCTCTGTTTCAATGAAGCCTGGTGCAATGGCGTTACATCTTATGTTTCTGGAACCTAGTTCCAGGGCGATGGATTTGGTAAACCCGATCATGCCGGCTTTGGAAGCCGCATAATTTGCCTGGCCAGCGTTGCCCTTCACCCCTACTACACTACTCATATTAATTATAGAGCCGCTTCTTTGTTTCAACATGGTACGTTGTACGGCCTTTGTCATATTAAAAACCGATTTTAAATTTATTTCTATAACAGCATCAAAATCATCTTCCCCCATTCTCATTAACAGATTGTCTTTGGTAATCCCGGCATTGTTTACCAGAATATCGATTACTCCCCCAAAATCTTCCAAAACCTGTGAAACCAATTTTTCCGAATCCCCAAAACTGGCTGCATTGCTCTTATATGCCTTGGCTTTTACCCCATAGGTACCCAACTCTTTTTCCAAGGCCAAAGCGGGGGCTTCACTGGAACTATATGTAAAGGCAACATTGGCACCGTGCTTGGCGAAGACATGTGCTATTCCAGTTCCAATTCCCCTACTTGCTCCGGTGATTATTGCATTTTTTCCTTCTAGTAACTTCATCTGTCTTTAGTTTCTTAGTTGATAATCAAATATAAGTTATGTTTTAGCTGTTTTAAAATTTTTACCCTAAATGCTGGTAGAAAATTTTAGTGCCTTGGTAGTTCCAAGCAAAAAAAATCCCGCTTATCCTGAAAAATTCCGAACAGATCGGTACAGTATAAACGGAATAAAATTTATTGACAAGGAATTATCCCAATACTTGTTTTACTTTTAAACCAATTTCGGCAGGGGAATCAACTACGTGGATACCACATTCCCTCATAATTCTCTTTTTGGCCTGGGCCGTATCATCACTACCACCCACTATGGCACCTGCGTGTCCCATAGTTCTTCCTGCTGGAGCTGTTTCACCGGCAATAAACCCAACAATAGGTTTCTTACTTCCACTTGCCTTGTACCATTGGGCCGCATCAGCTTCCAATTGTCCACCTATTTCCCCGATCATAACCACACAGGTGGTTTCTGGGTCATTGATCAATAACTCCACGGCTTCCTTGGTAGTCGTACCAATAATTGGATCGCCACCTATCCCAATCGCCGTTGTGATTCCAAGACCTTGGCGTACTACCTGATCTGCAGCTTCATAGGTTAAAGTTCCTGATTTGGAAACAATTCCTACAGTACCCTTTTTAAATACGAAGCCTGGCATAATGCCTACTTTGGCTTCCCCTGGAGTGATTACCCCTGGACAGTTGGGGCCCACCAATCTGCAGTCCATATGTTTAATATAGTCATAGACCTTCACCATATCTGCAACGGGTATGCCTTCTGTAATTGTAATTATTACTTTAATTCCAGCGCTAGCAGCTTCCATAATTGCATCGGCAGCAAAAGCTGGTGGTACAAAAATGATGGTGGTATCGGCCCCAACTTTTTGAACGGCTTCTTCAACTGTATTGAACACAGGTTTTCCCAGATGTTCCTGTCCACCTTTACCCGGTGTTACACCGCCAACCACGTTGGTGCCGTATTCGATCATCTGTTCCGCATGAAAAGTACCTTCACTACCTGTAAAACCTTGTACAATAATTTTGGAATCTTTATTTACTAAAACGCTCATTATATATTTGGTTTAATTGATTCTTGCAAAAATAAAGTTTTGAAAAGGAATTCTAAACTATTCTCCTGCATATTTATTTTTCTAATTTTTTTAAAATGAAAGGGATTTGCTTAACATAGGCCAGCTGTTTTAATTTTTCCCTTGATTCCTCTGCGGGACTACCAAAATAATTCCCGCCTCCTTCCAAGGATTTGGAAACTCCTGTTTGTGCCATCACAACTGCTTTTTTTCCAATGGTAACGGCGCTTGTTATGCCAACCTGTCCCCAAAGGGTAACCTCATCTTCTATGATTACGCAACCAGCAATCCCGGTCTGGGAGGCAATTAGGCATTTTTCCCCTATTACCGTATCGTGGCCCACTTGCACTTGGTTGTCCAATTTAGATCCTTTTTTTATGGTGGTATCGCCCGTAACACCCTTGTCTATGGTGCATAGTGCACCAATGTCTACGTTATCCCCAATCACGACCCTTCCGCCAGAGATTAGTTTATCATATCCTTCCGGCCTTTTTTTGTAATAAAATGCGTCCGAGCCCAATACCGATCCCGAATGTATGGTAACGTTGTTTCCTATTACCGAATTATCGTAAATGGATACATTGGAATGAATTAGGCAGTTGTCCCCAATTACCACATTGTTCCCAATAAAACAATTGGGTTGTATTATGGTATCCTTGCCAATTTTGGCAGAGCTGGCAATATTGCTTTGGGACCTACTAAATGGTTTGAAAAAAAGAGTGAGGATGTTAAAATCCCTAAACGGGTCGTTTGAGATCAATAAAGCCTTGCCCTCTGGACAGTCTACCTTTTTATTGATCAAAACAATGGAAGCTGCACAATTTAGGGCCTTGTCGTAGTATTTTGGATGATCCACAAAAACGATGTCACCTTTCTCAACAACATGGATTTCGTTCATCCCCAAAACGGGAAAATCATCATGGCCCACATATTCCGCATTGATGATGGTAGCAATCTGGTTAAGTGTATAAGGAGATGGAAATTTCATAATAAGGTTCTTATGCCATTAAGCAGCAAAAAGCGTCGTGCAACTGTATTATTCCTTAACACGCTCCATATAAGAGCCTTTTTCCGTGTCAATCTTTATCTTATCGCCTTCGTTGATAAACAAGGGAACATTTACAGTAGCTCCTGTTTCAACCTTGGCAGGTTTGGTAGCATTGGTAGCCGTATTGCCCTTAACACCAGGTTCGGTATAAGTTACTTCCAAGATAACACTTGCCGGCATATCTACAGAAAGTGGCATGCTGTCCTCTGTATTGAAAAGTATGGTAACCACTTCCCCTTCCTTCAATAAATCGGGCGCATCCAAAGAGCTTTCTTGTAGCGCAATTTGGTTGTAGTCGTCCGTATTCATAAAGTGGTAGTTTTCTCCCTCCGCATATAAAAACTGATAAGAGCGGGTTTCCACCCGAACATCCTCAATTTTAGCACCTCCGGAAAAAGTGTTGTCCAATACTTTTCCAGTGCTTATACTCTTGAGTTTGGTCCGTACAAAAGCAGGACCCTTTCCCGGTTTAACATGGAGAAATTCAATTATTTTGTAAATGTCGTTGTTGTACCTAATGCACAATCCTTTTCTAATATCTGATGTTGATGCCATAAAATTCTAATTAGTACTGAAATAACCTTTCATGATTCCTCTTTGGGAATCCCTTATAAATTGTAAAATTTCATCCCTTTCCGGGGTAGCTTCCATTTCTGCTTCAATAATTTGAACAGCTTGGGAATTATTGTAATTCTTTTGATATAGAATTCTATAGATGTTCTGTATCTCCCGGATTTTATCGGAGTCGAAGTTTCTTCTCCTCAGTCCTACGGAATTGATACCTACGTACGATAAGGGTTCCCGTGCCGCTTTTACAAATGGCGGTACATCTTTCCTAACCAAGGAACCGCCCGTAACAAAGGCGTGGCGACCAATGGATACAAATTGATGTACAGCTACCAATCCCGCCAATATTACATTATCACCAATGGTTACATGTCCGGCCAAGGTGGAATTGTTGGAGAAAATACAATTGTTGCCCACCAGACAATCGTGGGCAACATGGCAATAGGCCATTATTAGACAATTATCCCCAATAACAGTTTTCATCCTATCGGATGTGCCCTTGTGTATAGTGGCACATTCCCTTATAGTAGTGTTATTGCCTATTATGACCGTGGTATCTTCGCCTTCATATTTCAGATCCTGGGGTGGTGCCGATATGACGGCTCCAGGGAAAATATTACAGTTTTTGCCAATACGTGCACCTTCCATAATGGTAACATTGGAACCTATCCAGGTACCATCCCCTATTACCACGTTATTGTGTATAGTTGTGAACGGTTCTACTACAACATTTTTGGAAATTTTAGCTCCAGGGTGAATATAAGCCAGTGGTTGATTCATCCTTCTATTTCTTTTTAACTATTTGAGCCATCATTTCAGCTTCGCAAACCAATTTACTATTGGCATAGGCATAGGCCTGCATGTGACATATACCTCTTCTTATAGGTGTAATTAAACTACAGTGGAAAATTAACGTATCTCCCGGAAGTACTTTTTGCTTAAACTTTACATTATCTATCTTCATGAAAAGCGTAAGGTAATTTTCAGGATCGGGAACGGTACTCAACACCAATATCCCACCGGTTTGTGCCATCGCTTCCACTTGAAGTACTCCCGGCATTACGGGAGCTCCGGGGAAGTGGCCCACAAAGAATGGTTCGTTCATGGTAACATTCTTCATTCCTACCACGTGCTGATCGGACAGTTCCAGTATTCTATCAATAAGCAGGAAAGGAGGCCTGTGTGGCAACATGTCCATGATCTGATGGATATCCATCAAGGGGGGCTTGTTCAAATCATATTGGGGTACATGGTTCCTTTTTTCCATCTTAATGATTTTGGACAATTTTTTGGCGAACTGTGTATTCACAAAATGTCCCGGCTTATTGGCAATTACCTTACCTCTGATCCTTGTCCCCGTCAGGGCTAGATCGCCTATAACATCCAATAATTTATGCCTGGCAGCTTCATTGGGCTGGTGCAGCGTTAGGTTGTCCAATATCCCGTTGGGCTTTACCGATAATTTCTTCTTATTAAAAGCCTTTTCCAGCCTTTTCATGGTTGAATCGGAAATCTCTTTGTCTACATATACAATGGCATTATTTAAATCGCCACCTTTAATCAAACCGTTTTCCAACAACATTTCAAGTTCGTGCAAGAAACTAAAAGTTCTGGCATCGGCTATTTCCGACTTAAACTCGGTTAAATTCTCCAGGGTGGCATTTTGGGTACCCAGCACTTTGGTACCAAAATCTACCATGGTGGTTACTTGGTAGGTGTCGGCAGGGATAATGGTGATTTCGCTACCGGTTTCCTCATCTTTGTACGAAATTACGTCCTTCACCACAAACTCGTCCCGCAGTGCATTTTGATCAACGATTCCGGCCTCTTCCAGTGCCTCCACGAAATACTTGGAAGATCCGTCCATAATGGGAGGTTCCGGGGCATTCAATTCAATTAATACATTGTCTATTTCCAGTCCAACCAGGGCGGCCAGAACATGTTCCGAAGTTTGGATCTTTACCCCGCGTTTTTCCAGATTGGTACCCCGTTGGGTATTTACTACATAATTGGCGTCAGCTTCAATGATGGGCTCACCTTCCAGGTCCACGCGCTTAAAAGCATATCCAAAATTTTCAGGGGCGGGAACAAACTTCAATGTTACATTTTCCCCTGTGTGCAATCCTACACCCTTTAGTGTAATTTCCTTTGCAATTGTCCGTTGTTTTGTAGTTGTATTACTCACCGTCAATCCTTTTTTTCAATGTGTTCTAATCTATTTATTATTTTGGGCAGGTTTTTAAAATGTACATAGGATTTATTGTAATCCCCGTAATTTAATGCTGGGGAACCCTGCAGTATTTCATCGTCCTTAACATTTCTTCCAATACCGGACTGTGCCTGTATTTTAACCCTGTCCCCTATTATAATATGACCAACAATACCTACCTGTCCCCCTATCTTGCAATATTTTCCAATTTTGGTGGATCCGGCTATCCCGGTCTGTGCAGCTATTACGGTATGTTCTCCGATTTCTACATTGTGGGCTATCTGAATTTGATTGTCCAATTTAACCCCTTTTCTTAATATGGTAGATCCCAAGGTGGCGCGGTCGATAGTAGTTCCCGCCCCTATATCCACATTGTCCTCAAGAACAACGTTTCCAATCTGGGGGACTGCTATGTATTCCCCATTTTCACTAGGGGCAAATCCAAAGCCATCGGCTCCCAAAACCACTCCACTATGAACCACACAATTGTTGCCGATTAAAGTTTCGGAATATATTTTGGCCCCTGCAAATATGACCACATTATTGCCTATGGTAACATTGTCGCCTATATAGACATTGGGATAAATTTTCACATTATCCCCAATTTTCACATTATTGCCCAAATAGGAAAAGGCACCCAAATAAAAATCCTTGCCGTAAGTAGCGGTATCCGCGCTAAAAACAGGTTCCTCGATGCCCACTTTATTGTTTTTAACCTGATTGTAATATTCCAAAAGCTTGGAAAAGGATTTGTAGGCATCATCTACTTTTATCAAAGTGGTTTCCAAATGATGGTCTGGAACAAAGTCCCTATTTACAATGGTTATAGATGCTTTTGTAGTATAAATAAACGAAGTGTATTTTGGGTTGGCCAGAAATGTAAGTGCTCCTTTTTCACCTTCTTCGATCTTCGCCAATTTATGTACAGCTATCTCTGGATTGCCCTCCACATCCCCTTCCAAAATACCCGCGATTTGGCTTGCTGTAAATATCATGGGGACAAAAGTAAGAAAAATAGTTAAACGGAAACTTTAGGATAGCACATATAATATTTGGTAACGGTCTTGGACAGCGTTTTTAAATATTGTTGATCCGAGGCCTTGGCAACATCCGTAATTCTACCATTATTGCGCAGAATGTTTATATTCTGACTTTTAGAGTTGTAAGCTTGGTTTTTTATAACCCCGGAAAATACAAAATAGGCAGTTTCCACATCCGTTAACTGATGTTGGTTCTTAAAGTTTAAAAAGTGTTTGTTGAGTTTGGCTTCATTAATGGGCTTGTTCTTCAGTTTTACGTGTAATAGGCTGCGATTAATAATCATCTTACATAGTCTTGATAATACAAAATCGTCGTGGTCTTGCCAGCCTTTTATGGCCCATAGTATATCTACATCATCCAATTGGGCAAATAAATCCAGCTTTTCCCGGGAAAATTTTTCTTTTGGAATATTATTTTCCATAAAGTATTTAAGGGCGCCGTTAAATTGAATATTTTCACCCTTGGCCAATAATTCCTTGGCCCTTTGTAATATTTTTATCAAAAGCTGTTCTGCAACCAATCCGGTTTTGTGCAAATAAACCTGCCAATACATAAAGCGCCTTGCCATCAGGAATTTTTCAACAGAATATATCCCTTTCTCCTCTATCACCAATTCGCCATTTAGAACATTCAACATGGTAAGAAGCCTTTCGGAATTTATATTACCTTCGGCAACCCCGGTATAGAAACTATCCCTTTTTAAATAATCCATCCTGTCCATATCGAGCTGACTGGAGACCAATTGGTTTAAAAATTTCTTTGGGTATTGACCTTTAAAAATGGCAATGGCCGTACTTAACTTACCTTTATATTTTTGATTAAGGGCTTCCATAAACAATAGGGATATATCCTCATGACTTACCCCCTCCACAATACTGTGTTCCATGGCATGTGAAAATGGACCGTGCCCAATATCATGCAATAATATGGCACATAAGAGTCCATCTTCCTCATCCTTGGTGATTTCGATAGATTTAAAGCGGAGTACCTGAATGGCCTGTTGCATTAGGTGCATACTACCTAGGGCGTGGTGGAAACGGGTATGGTGGGCACCTGGATAAACAAGATAGGACAACCCCATTTGGGAGATTCTCCTTAACCGCTGAAAATAGGGTTCAGCAATTAGATTAAAGATTAGTGCATTGGGTATTCCGATAAATCCGTAAATTGGATCATTGAAAATTTTAAGCTTATTTGATTTTATCAAAACCAGAATTCTTTACGCGGACAAATATAAGGACTAAATGAACAAGATAACAATACTTTGGGTAGATGATGAAATAGATTTATTAAAACCCCACATCCTATTTTTGGAGGGGAAAAATTATAAGGTTATTACATGCCTAAGCGGTCGGGAGGCATTGGATGAATTAAAGGAAACACATGTAGATATTGTTTTTTTGGACGAAAACATGCCGGGCATTTCCGGTTTGGAGACGCTGAACGAAATAAAGGTGATCAATAATTCGCTTCCAGTGGTAATGATAACCAAAAGTGAGGAAGAATTGATTATGGAGGAGGCAATAGGTTCCAAAATAGCGGATTATTTGATTAAGCCTGTAAACCCCAATCAAATTCTATTATCGCTTAAAAAGAATCTGGACCATTCCCGTTTGGTCTCGGAAAAGACTACCGCCAACTATCAGCAGGAATTCCGAAAAATTGCTATGGAATTGGCAATGGTAAATAGCTACGCGGAATGGGCGGAACTATATAAAAAACTTATTTTCTGGGAATTGAGATTGGAGGAAATAGAAGATTCTGGAATGTTTGAAATTTTGGAGTCCCAAAAAACGGAGGCGAACCAGCAGTTTGGGAAATTTGTGGAAAAAAATTATACCAGTTGGTTTACGGATAAAGATGGACCCATTATGTCGCACACGCTCTTTGGACAATTGGTCAAGCCAGAATTAAAGGACAGCAAAACATTATTGGTAGTCATTGACAATTTGAGATATGACCAGTGGTTGGCATTTGAAGACAGCTTGAACTCTTTCTATAGGAAACGCAAGGAAGTTCCCTACTTCAGTATATTGCCTACGGCCACCCAATATGCAAGGAACGCCATTTTTTCAGGGCTTACGCCATTGGATATGGAGAAAAAATATCCTCAATGGTGGAGAAATGACACTGAGGAAGGAGGCAAGAATCTTTTTGAGGCGGAGTTTCTTGAAGCACAGTTAAAACGGTTGGGGCTGGAGTTGAAGTGGGAATACCATAAAATTAGTAGCCTGAAACAAGGGAAGCAGCTTTCCCAAAATTTTAGGTCCCAGAAAGACAATGATCTTACGGTAATAGTATACAACTTTGTGGATATGCTCTCCCATTCCAAAACGGAAATGGATGTTGTTAAGGAATTGGCCGCAAACGATAAAGCTTATCGCTCCCTTGCCCAAAGTTGGTTTAAAAACTCCCCATTGCTGGAAATTATACAGCAGGCACAGGGACTTGGATTAAAATTGATCATAACTACGGACCACGGCACCATAAATGTAAAACAGCCTTCCAAAGTAATCGGCGATAAGGAAACGAGTCTTAACCTTCGGTACAAAACGGGTCGGAGCCTGACCTATGAAGAGAAGGATGTATTGGAGGCAAAAGATCCAAAAAAAATATTTTTGCCCAATATAAATGTTAGTAGTTCCTATATTTTTGCCAAAAATGATCTCTTCTTTGCCTATCCCAACAATTATAACCACTATGTTGGCTATTACAGGAATACATATCAGCATGGAGGGGTTTCAATGGAGGAAATGATAATTCCTTTCGTAGTTTTGGAACCAAAATGATACTTGTATTTTAATAAGTGGGGAATAGGATTTAACTTGCGCAAATTTTAATTTTTTTAAATGACCCTTTCCTATAATATTTCGCAAATATCCGATGTGGCCAAGCAATTGATTGCCAAGGTATCGTCTAAAACGCTCTGCTTTTACGGGGAGATGGGAGCTGGTAAGACTACGCTCATCAAAGCCTTGGTAAGGGAGTTGGAAGGTGGGGGTTCTACAAGTAGTCCCACTTTTGGTATCGTGAACGAATACCATAGGGAGAACGGGGAGTTATTGGGGTATCATTTTGATTTTTACCGCCTGAACGATGAATCCGAAGCCTGGGACCTTGGCCTGGAGGAGTACCTAAGTGGAGATACATGGGTTTTTATGGAATGGCCAGAAAAAATAGCAGGATTGCTCCCGCCCACCAGAACGGAGATTAGAATAGAGATTCTGGATGAAAAAAACCGCCAACTTTCAGTTGCGTAATTTCCTTGTAAGCAAATCTTTCCAAATAGTAGCCTTTTGTCCGAGTCAAGTGCCATAATTCCGTTGGCCATCTTAAGATAATGGCTATGGGGCTAGACTCATTTATTTCGATGAAATGTACAGTTTAATCGATGTAATGCATGCTATGTGATTTTTTTTTATATTTTTGTTTTTATGTTAAACCCTTTATCGAACTTAAAATTTAAAAACCATGAACATTAAAAAAGTCTCCCTGGGCCTTGCTTTTGCGGCCTGTATTTCACTAATGAGTTTTTCCTGTACCCCTAGTAGCACGGCGGAAGACGATTCATTATATGAACAGAATATCGACATATTAAAAATAAAGGTACCGGCGAACGGTATAGATATTTTAAAGGTAAAAGTGCCTAAAAACGGTTAAGGCATATCTTACATATTTAGATGGGCTTCTATATACTAGAAGCCTTTTTTTTATGTTATAATAGGGTAAAACAATTACCTATTTGATCAAAATGTTTAAACCGTTTAGCAAACTCGACCAAAGCAGTAAAACAAAGAAATCGAGAAGTCTACTGATTGGCAGCATTGTAGCGGTGATTATTGCCTTGACCCCGTTAATATTTTATTCTTATAAGTTCTTCCCTTCCGGTAGTACCCTGAATCTTTATTTTTACACATACGAAAGTAAATATCAGTTGAGCATTATTACTGTGATGTGGTTGTTTATGGCAAAGTTTGTACCTCTATTGCTCTTGGTTCTATGGTTTTTCACTTGTAAACATTGGTGGTATCACGTGTTGTTAATTCCAATTGCCATGTACATCTTTCAAGCTGTTTCCCTAATTTATGAAGATCGTTTTATAGATGAGGTCGAAATATTTTGGTTACTCCCCATAATGATAATAATAATACCCTTTGTTTATTTTATTCGTTTGAAATTGTTCGACAAGCATGTTCTTGGCATTGATTTGGAGGCAATGGACCGGGAATTAAAGGCCTACAAGGAAAAAGAACTTAAGGAAAAGGAGCGTCCGCAAAAAGACGAAATGGCAAAAGAAAAATTATTGTAATTTTGATTTTGGATAGCCTCGATACATATCGGTATATATCTGACAGATTTACAGCATATGAGCCAACATTCCTCACCGTTTAGCAAGCAGCAATTACTGCCCCAAGAAGAAACTTTGGAAATCCTGAGACAAAAAGGAGAGCTTTTTATAGGGATTCCAAAGGAAAATCAATATCAGGAAAAGAGAATTTGCCTTACTCCCGACGCTGTAAATGCAATTACGGCCAACGGACATAGGATTCTAATTGAATCGGGTGCTGGCGATGGTGCCAATTATTCCGACGTGGATTACACCAATGCCGGTGCGGAAATAACAAGGGATACCAAGAAAGTATTTGCCTGTCCCATAGTTCTGAAGGTGGAACCTGCTACCTTAAAGGAGATCGAGTTTATCAACCCCCAATCCACGATCATTTCAGCCCTTCAGATCAAGACCCAAAGCAAGAAGTATTTTGAGGAATTGGCCAAAAAAAGGATTACTGCCATTGCCTTCGAATATATTAGGGACGACGATGGTAAATATCCGGCAGTTCGATCCCTGAGTGAAATTGCAGGAATATCTTCCGTGTTGATCGCCTCCGAAATTATGGCTGCCACCAACAAAGGAAATGGACTTATGTTTGGAAATATAAGTGGTGTGCCCCCAGTGGAAGTTGTGATTATTGGAGCGGGTACTGTGGGTGAATTTGCTGCCAGATCGGCCATAGGACTAGGGGCCAATGTAAAGGTTTTTGATAATTCCATTACTAAATTAAGGAGTATCCAGACCAATTTGAGACAGACCGTTTACACCTCTACCATACAGCCCAAGAATTTATTAAAGGCGTTAAAGCGTTGCGATGTGGCCATTGGGGCTACCCGCGGTAAGGACCGGTCTCCCGTAGTGGTGACCACTACCATGATGGAGCAAATGAAGAAAGGGGCCGTAATCATAGACGTGAGTATTGATATGGGCGGGTGTTTTGAATCCAGTGAGGTTACCACCCATGACAAGCCCATAAAGGTTAAAAATGGGGTATTGCACTACGGAGTGCCCAATATCCCTTCAAGATACCCAAAAACAGCTTCAATTTCCATTAGTAATATTTTTACTCCCTATTTGCTTAAGATTGGAGAGGATGGTGGTTTTGAAAATGCCTTGCGGTTTGATAAGGGTCTTCGCAACGGTCTATATCTATATCACGGTATTCTGACCAATAAATCTGTAGGCGAGTGGTTCGACCTTTCTTACAGCGATATTAATTTTCTTATTTTCTAGTATATGGCTTTTTTAAAGCGTTTGGGCTTCTTTCTTTTCGGCTTATCCATTGGTTTGGTTTTTTTGACGATTTTTCTAAAGAAAAAATCACAGGAAACGGGTACGGAATTCTGTTATTTCCCTAATTGTAGGACATTAAAGGATATCAGGTCCAAGCAGATCTCTTATTCGGACGCCATCGATCAACTAATCCGCCAACAGGAAATGGACAGTACCGATATAAACGGTTTTTTATATAATGGAGAGGTCGATTTTGGCAAGAGCGAGACCAAGACAAAGCCCTGTAAAACCTATTATATTGAGGGTTTGGTGAAAGATAGGGCAGCCACTTTAAAAGTGAGGAATTGTTCTGAAAAGGCTGTAGTTGAGAGTGTTGCTTTTTAAATTTTTCTTCGCTTCCGTTCTTTTTTCAATAAGGTAAGTTCCCTGCTGGTTTGTCCTGCTACCGAGGTATTCTCCTCGGCCCGTCTTATAAGATAGGGCATAACGTCCTTAACCGGTCCAAAAGGCAGATATTTGGCTACGTTATATCCTTCCTTGGCCAGGTTAAAGGAAATATGGTCGCTCATGCCGTAAAGTTGTCCAAACCAAATTCGTGGATCGTTGTGGTCAATATTTTTGACCTCCATTTGCTCTATTAAACGGTAGCTGCTTATTTCATTGTGGGTTCCAGCAAAAAGTGACATGGTTTCCAAATTATCTACCATATAGGCTACAACATTATCAAAATTTTCATCTGTGGCTTTTTTGGAGGCACAGATCGGGGAAGGATACCCTTTCTCCTCGGCGCGGTCGTTTTCTTTTTCCATATAGGCTCCACGAACTACTTTCATCCCAATGAAATAATTGTTCTCTATGGCGTCCTTATGGAGTTTTTTTAGATAATCCAGTCGATCCCACCTGTAGGTTTGCAGGGTATTGTATACAATGGCCTTCTTTTGGTTGTACTTCCGCATCATTGATGCGATTAGCTCATCTGCGGCCCCTTGCATCCAACTCTCCTCTCCGTCTATCAGAATTGAAACTTCCAGGTCGTGTGCTTTTTTACAGACCTTGTCGTACCTATTTACAACACGTTGCCATTCTTCTTCTTCCTCTTTGTTAAGGCGCTGGCCTTCCGTTATCTTTTGGTAAAGTTTAAAACGTCCAAAACCTGTGGGTTTAAATACAATGAAAGGTATAGCGGCATTTTCTTTAACAAAATCTAAAGTTTTCAAGGCTTTTTCATAACAGGAATCCAGCTGATTCTCCACTTCCTGCCCCTCCACGGAATAATCCAAAATAGTGCTTACCCCCTTTTCGTACATTTTATCGGCAACCACTAAACACTCTTCTTCGTTTACCCCGCCACAGAAGTGATCAAAAACACTGGCCCTGATAAGTTTTTCAACAGGTAAGTGTGCCTTGATGGCAAAGTTGGTTACTGCAGTGCCAATTTTGACCAAGGGCTCATTTGCTATGAGTTTGAACAAAAAATAGGCCCTTTCTAATTCTGAGTCGGTTTTAAGTACAAATGCAGTTGCAGTATCCTCAAAAATTTCCTTCATTTCCATAAAATTATTACGGATTCAAATATAAGTACAGATTTTATATTCTTATCATTTAAAATAATGTTTATTTTGCCAAAAATAAATCGATAATGAATTCTATTACGACACCCTCCTACTCTGTCCATTTTAATGAAAAGGCCTATGTGGCCCTCAATAGCCACTTAGCAAAATCCAATTATTCCAAAGTATTTATTCTGGTGGATGAAAATACCCATAATTGTTGTTTGCCCATTTTTATGTCGAAAATCGAAGGTGAGTACGATTTTGAGATTATAGAGATAGAAGAGGGTGAAGTAAATAAGAACATAGCCACTTGCACCCAGGTATGGGAAGTTTTGTCCGAATTGGATGCGGACAGGAAAAGTGCAATGATAAATCTTGGGGGTGGTGTAGTTACAGATCTGGGAGGCTTTGTGGCCTCCTGTTTTAAGAGGGGTATAGACTTTATCAACGTACCCACTACCCTCCTATCCATGGTAGATGCCTCTGTGGGAGGAAAGACCGGAGTTGATCTAGGACCTTTGAAAAATCAGGTGGGGGTTATCAATCAACCCCAAATAGTGGTTGTGGATACCGATTTTCTTGACACCTTGGACCAAAGGCAGTTGAACAGTGGTTATGCCGAAATGCTAAAGCATGGCCTTATCACCGATGCTAAATATTGGGAGACATTAAAAGCGCTAACCGGTTTTGTTAAGCTGGATGAGTATATCCTTAGGTCGGTGGCTATAAAAAATGAGGTTGTACAACAGGATCCCACAGAACAGCATCTTAGAAAAATACTGAATTTCGGACATACCTTGGGGCATGCTGTAGAATCCTATTTTTTGGAAAGCAAGGAACACGACCTGCTATTGCACGGGGAGGCTATTGGCATTGGAATGATACTGGAAGCTTATCTTTCCTTTAAATTGACAGGACTAAGTCCGAGTGCCCTGGAGGATATTAAGAAGACCTTTTTAGAGAGGTACAAAAAAATAGATTTTGAAAAAAAGGATATCGATACCATACTGACCTTATTGAAATTTGACAAGAAAAATTCTCATGGGAATATAAATTTTGTATTGTTGAAAAGAATAGGTGAACCGGCTATAGACATAAAAGTAGCGCCCAATTTATTGGAACAGGCCTTTGCTTACTACGCGGAATAAAGGATACATATACTAATTATCCAGTTTTACAACTCTTTATGGTGTTGACTTGGAAAATTATTTAGTTTAGGTAGCATAAATAACCGCCCTTATTTTTGGGAAATAAACCACCTGCTATGTTACGTAAACTTGTAGATTACAAAAAATTGAGTCATGAAGTGGCCGCACGCCTAATAGAATTGTATCCGTATGGTTATGGCGATGAAGATATTATTATGTTCAAAAATGTTCATGGTGAAATAATAGAAGCCGTGGAGGTTAAAACGGAGGATACCATTTATCTAGTAAAGATCAGTAAAAGTCTGGCCAGTTTCATTTCAAATTTTGAGGATAATATGGAAAAGGAACTGGACGGTCAGTTGGAATCCGAAACATTTGAATCCCCTACAGATGAAATGGAGATGGAATTAAACCACGAAGAGGAGGAGTCTGAATTTGATTAAACCTATAGATATCTATTGAGAACAATCTGTTGATGGTGTTTAAGATGCCCACAGATTACAAATCCAAGAGTTCCTACGCTCCATTCAATATTGCTGGCTATTCCCGTGCGCATTAGATCTTCGTTGTCCAAATTTTGGAAAAGGGAGATGGATGCCTCCCGAACTGCCTTAAATTCCTTGATCAGATTCTCCTTCCCCCTGGTATTGGCATTCGAATGCTTCACAAATAAGTCCTGGTCAAAACCGGGCAAAGGTGTTTTGTCATTTCGCAGGAATCGCAGGGCCCTATACTGAAAAACACGTTCGGCATCGATAATATGCAAGATTACTTCCGCTATGGTCCATTTACCTATTTCGTAGGAGCTGTTTAGTTTATTATCCGGAATAGTATCAATAAACTTAATAAACTTGGTTTTGCCATTGGTCAAGAGGGTATTTAATTCGCTATCGTCCAATACG
The DNA here is from genome assembly GCF_030291335.1 of Arenibacter flavimaris. Classification (NCBI taxonomy): domain Bacteria; kingdom Pseudomonadati; phylum Bacteroidota; class Flavobacteriia; order Flavobacteriales; family Flavobacteriaceae; genus Arenibacter; species Arenibacter flavimaris. The sequence continues at coordinate 119,871 of NZ_JASWIM010000007.1, read as the reverse complement.
GATAAATAAGCTGCATAAAACTGATCGTATGCCTCCTTGGGTACATTGGATTTTCTCATAGTTCCAAACAATTAAACTTAGCTCAAGGCAGAAAGAGCCATCCTTGATTTTGATACGCTCTAAAATAAAAAATCCCAAACAAAATTTGCTCGGGACTTTCGTATTTTTTTGCCTTTGGTAATAAATTACATTTCGTTGAAGATGGTGTGCATAAGACGTTTTTTGTCGTTGATGCTTTCTTCCAATGAAATCATGGTCTCTGTCCTATCGATACCATCTATATCATCTATTTTAAAAATAATATTTTTGGCATGATTGGTATCTTTTGCCCTAATTTTGCAGAAGATATTAAATTTTCCAGTAGTAATATGGGCTACTGTAACATTTGGAATCTGATTTAATCGTTCCAATACAAACTTGGTCTGATGTGTCTTTTCCAAAAATATACCTACATAGGCAATAAAGGCATATCCAAGTTTAACATAGTCCAATGTTAGCGATGATCCCTTGATGATCCCGGCTTCCTCCATTTTCTTTACACGAACATGAACAGTTCCTGCAGAAATAAGAAGCTTTTTTGCTATATCGGTAAATGGTGTTCTGGTGTTGTCGATTAACATATCCAGAATTTGATGGTCTATTTCGTCTAATTTTACTTTACCCATTAGTGTTTTATTTAGCTGCAAAAATAATAAATAATCGAATTAAATGTAAAGAATCAATCATTTTTTTATGAAAACCGTAACATTTTTAGATTTTTTGAAAAAATATTCCAATTTAGAGGAGTAGTTCAGCTAGGTTGGGATTGTTTTTTAACTCATTTAAGTCCTTAGAATATAGACAATTATATGTTTTGTGTCCGAATTTGCCTTGTAAACCCCCTGTTTCTTCCAGTTTACCTTTGAATTCGATCTTCCCATCCATCAATGTTTCCACATATTGTATCGCTGCACTACTGGCAAATTCAAATTTGGAATCCAGAATATGGATATTCCTTATTATGATATCAAAAAATAATTTGTTGTTGTCAGGTATGTCAAAATAGGAATCCATAGCATATTGGTCGATGGACCTTTTTGAAATTACCTCAATACCTTTGAGCATTGCTAAAAAAATATATTTTCTTGTTACTTCCCTGTCATAATCTCCAGGGAAATGGCCGGATTCAAATAATATGGTGGGGATATTCAACATTTGAAAGGTGTCACCAACACAGTTGCTGTTAAACCCATCATCATATCTTCCCACCTGTCCTGGAATGTACTTTTGGAGTTCTTCGTTCATGGCGGCAATTAACTGCATACTGACCCCCCTGGTTTTGGAAATGCTGCGTTCAAGATCATGGGCAGGTGCCAAAAAAGAAACGGTTGCGGGTTTTGGCGTATTTCCAACATTAAAAATGGTACGCTGGTCATGAAGGTTGAAACAATAATTGGGCTTAAAACCCTCGTATATTTTTCTTAAAACCACACTCTCGGGTTGGGTTCGTTCTTGGGCATCCCGATTTAAATCCACTCCGTTGGCGTTGACCCTAGTGTAAGCCATGGCTCCATCCGGATTAAGTATGGGTACAATTTTAAGGGTGCAGTTCTTTAAAATGGTTTTGGCCAAATTGGAATCCGATTTAAAATAGTTGATCAAATCCATTACAGCCTTGGTTGTGGTGGATTCGTTTCCGTGCATTTGGGACCACATTAAAATCTTCAGTTCGCCCTTACCCAGCACTATACTTTTTATTGCCCTGCCTTCCACTGAAACCCCTTCTGTTTGGGTTGTAAAATTTTTACCCAAAGTCTGCAGAAACAGATCAATGTCCTTGTCCGTAACGTATCTGCCCTTTATCGTAACTTCTTTTATATCCTTATAATTTAATGGCATGCGAAAAACTCTTATATAAATTGAATCGTGCAAAGGTAACTTCAAATTAAATTACAATTGTAAATCTTAAATGTTACAATTGTAAACAATTCGAATTGGAAGGTAGTTGGGTGTTTAGGGATAGGCATGGGGTGTTGGCGGCAAAATATATCTTTTCTATTATCATATTATATAACCTTATCAATCATAATAGTCAATTGCTTTATATAAAGTAATAGTTTATCAATTATGGCCATGGGGGGTAATGCATGTTCAGTGGATATGCTAATAAATCATTACTTTTGTAAATAAAAATTTACAATTGTGAATACTTCTGAATTTATAAAAAGAATAGATCAAATTTTGAAGTTCTATGATTTATCAGCCTCGGCATTTGCCGATACCATAGGGGTTCAACGTTCTAGTATATCCCATCTATTGGCGGGCAGAAACAAGCCGAGTCTGGAATTTGTTCTGAAGGTTGTTTCCTCTTTTCCGGATGTTGACCTGTATTGGTTGTTGTTTGGTAAAGGTTCCTTTCCAAAGAAGATAAAGACCGCCTCCCCTATTGTTGAAAAGAAGGTGCAAATGGCAGCGGGAAATGAGGTGTTGGCTGATGCAAATCCGCGATCGCATGCCATAGATAAAATTATTATTTTTTATGCTGATGGAAGTTTTAAATCCTATACGGAAAAAGGTGGTTGAAATATTTGTTTTTTGGCCGATTTAAACATCAAATTTCTTTATTTTGTGGCATGACTAAAAATATTACCTTCAGTATGGTGCTCCTCTTGCTGGTTGTGTGCTCTTGTTATCAGCCAGAGCGCAATTGCACCGATTTTAAAAATGGAAAATTCTCCTTTACGGCGGAAATCGACGGAGAAAAACATACTACTACTTTTGTTAGGAACGACAGTATTGAATTGGACTATTTTCAAGGAAAAGTGGATACCTCCTCCGTCAGGTGGTTAAATGACTGTGAGTACATCGTTAAAAAACTGCACCCCAAGAACATGGCCGAGGAAAAATCGATCCACATGAAGATTTTGTCCACAAGCGATAATTCCTATACATTTGAATATAAGGTCGTGGGCAGTACCAAAAAATCCAAGGGAACCGCAATTAAAATACAATAGCTATGTTTGAAATTTTATCTAGTCCGGATGCATGGGTAGCACTGCTTACGTTAACGTTTTTGGAGATTGTCCTAGGGATAGACAATATTATTTTTATTTCCATTATCGCCAACAAATTGCCTCGAAAGCTACAGGCCAAAGCGACCAATCTGGGACTGCTTTTGGCTATGGTTCAAAGGATTGTATTATTGTTTGCCGTTTCCTTCTTAATAGGGCTTAAAAATCCGTTCTTCTATATAGAGAGCTCTTGGGTTTATATGGGTATTAGTGGGCAGGCATTGATTTTGTTTTTGGGGGGACTGTTCCTGTTGTACAAGAGTACCTCTGAAATTCACGAAAAGATAGAAATGCCGGAACATGATGAGAAGGAGATCAATGCAAAGGGGATTACAAGCATGTCCAGTGCCATTGTACAGATTATCCTGATCGACTTTATTTTTTCCATAGACTCTATTCTTACAGCAGTGGGTATGACCAATGGAATAGGTAACAAACCGGGGGATGCATTGTTGCTTATGATTATTGCTGTTGTTATTTCCATTATTATCATGATGGTCTTTGCGAATCCGATACGACAATTTATAAGTGCCCATCCATCGATGCAGATTCTGGCACTTTCTTTTCTGATCCTAATCGGATTTATGTTGATAATGGAAGCGGCACATCTGAGTCACGCTAAATTTTTCGGAAATGAAGTAGGCGCAATTCCTAAAGGGTATCTATATTTTGCCATAGCATTCTCCCTATTTGTGGAATTTCTCAATATTCGCATGCAGAAAAATAAGGATAAGCCTGCTGAAATAAAGTAAAGAGGTTGCTGGTTTAAGTTGGTGTTTTGTGGTTCCGTATCATTTAAATGCAGATAAAAACACACCTATTGGTTCTCGACTGTTGGGAAGCGACCAACTTCCGGTCAAGGAATTGTTCGTGCAATTGAGGAGTGCTAAAAGGTGATACATGCAATAAATTTGGTAAATACACCCGGTTGTTAAAGGGTAATAATACCATTTTCGACCAATACTTTAGATGGTTTCTTAAAGTCTATTGATTAAAAGTTTTAAGATTTTTTTCTTAAAAACAATTGTAGGATCCCAAGGGTTGTCACTGATTTAAGGCTGCTGCAGTTTGTACGTAAGGCCTGATATTTAATTGGGCCTACTAAAGGCTGCCTCGGGATTTGAGGTCTTTTGCTCCTTAAACAGTCGCTGTTGTTGTTTTACGGTAAGGGTGCTTCCGTCCGGACTCCATCCCGGTGGGCCAAAAATATACATCAGGGCGTGGGATAGTTTTTTCGATTTCTTTACATCGTTAAAAATGTCCTTAAACTCATGTGTTAGGATGACTACCGGATTGTGTGAGTTGGGTGCATGGATAACCCCGTACTTAACATCAATATCATCATCCAGCTCTTTCCATGTTCCAAATATTTTGTCGAAAATATTTAAGAAACCACCGTGGTTTTTGTCCAAGTATTCCACATTTTGGGCGTGGTGCACTTGATGCATTGTATGGGTATTGAATATTTTTTCAATGAATCCCATCTTGGGAACATAGACAGAATGTAATTGAAATTGCCATAGGGCTTCGATTCCTAGGCATACAACGACCATTTCGGGCGGAAAGCCAATTGCGGGAAGCCACATGTAGAAGAGGGGTTTGTATAAAATGGTAAACCATCCGTTACGTACGGCGGTCCCTAAATTAAAATTGTCCGAGGAATGGTGTACAATATGTGCAGCCCATAGGATGCGCACTTCGTGATTGGCCCTGTGGAACCAATAATAAGTAAAATCATCCGCTAATTGACATAGTAACCAAACATACCATGCGTATCCAAAGGATTCATATCCAAAAATGTTGGTTCTGATGCCATTGGTTATTGGATTGAATAATTCATAGGTAAATTCAAATATTACAATGGCCGAAACAACTTTGATCAATGGGGCAATAATGGCAGAGCCAACACCCATAAATCCACTTGCTGCCAAATCTTTCCAATCATATAAATGATCGTCGCCATGAGTCTTGCTATAAGTGAGTTCCAATAAAATAAAAGCTATAAAACAAGGAACTCCATATACCAGGGGGTTGGTAAAATCCATAAAAAATCAGTTTTTGCAAATATAGGCTATTCTGGAGGGAATTCTTAAGGAATTACTCCAATTAACCATTAATTAATGTAAATAAAGAGGGATATCGGTATTTTTATTATTGAACAGTTATCCCTGTAATGTCCTAAAATAGAGTCGTCTGTCCTTCATCATCATCCTTATCCGGATTTTCTTCTTTCTTGGGTTCTTCTTTGCTTGCTCCTGTTTTTTGGGCATCTGCCTGTTGGTCTTCCTTGGGTGCTATGTTCTCTTCGTCCACAACTTCAATTTCGCCGGGTTCATTTTTTTTGGGCTCTTCAAAAGGAAGTGGTTCCAGGGCATTAATATTTTTCACCTTGTCAGAAGTAAGTTGGTTACCTAAAGCTTTTATTCCTTTAATCGATATAAAATCCTCTAAATCAACAATTTGATTAGGTTTCACATCCTTTCCTCTGGGTTTGGTAAATTCAATTTCGACCACTGGTCGCCAATCGGTGGAAACAAGTTCTAAAAACGATTTGGGGTGTTCCGAAATAAACAATTCCTCCTTGTTTTCATTTTCGATTATAAAGCGTTTTACGTAATAGCGTTCTTTTTCCCCTTCGTAGTATATGGCGGACAAGGGCTTTCTGGGATTCCATTTTTCCAAAACGACCATATCTTCATCGAAATGAGTGGAAAGGTTGGGGATGAAAGTTTTTGCCACCCCTTTTTGGGTAACGACCAATAGCATATCGTCCCCTTTGAATTCTCCGAGCAGTTCTCCGCGGCCATCGACATTTAGTCTTCTGACAATTTCATCAAACCATATTTTTCTAGGCTTTAGGGTGGAAACCCCTTTCTCCTTTAATTCGATTCGCTTTACAGAGTATTTGGTTACAATATTTCCTTTGGAGGCCCTTCCCTTGATCCGTACATCTGCGAAATCTATATCCCACTTCAGTTTCTTTACGCTGCCCACTTGTCTTAAAAGAACGGTAATAACTTCGGCCTCCCCATTGGGGTTGGCGGAGAAGTATAGAACCTCGGATTGTGGTTTGCCCGTGGTAAGGTCGTAAGGTTTGTCCCGGGTTACTCCCGTTACGCTGAATCGTTTAATGTAACTGGCTCCGCCTTTGCCATCTTTGTAGATCATGTTGTAAATGGTCCGTTTGTCCTTTTTCTTGAACACGGCCACATGAATAATATTCTTGCCTATAAAGATTTTGGAGTCTACTTTGGCAATCATCATTTTTCCCTCCTTGGTAAACACGATAATATCGTCTATATCGCTACAATCGGTAACATACTCATCCCGTTTTAGGGAGGTGCCAACAAATCCTTCCTCGCGGTTTACGTATAATTTTGTATTTCTGATCACTACCTTGGTAGCTTCGATGTCATCAAAAATCCTAATTTCCGATTTTCGCTCACGTCCCTTTCCGTATTTTTCCTTTAGGGATTTGAAATAATTAATGGCAAAGTCGATCAGATTGGCCAAATGGTGTTTTACCTCGGCAATCTTTTCTTCAAGGCTGTCCAAATATTGTTGGGCCTTGTCCAAATCGAATTTGGAAATTCTCTTTATTCTAATTTCGGTCAGACGAACAATATCGTCTTCGGTCACCTTTCTTTTCAAATGGGTTGTGTGCGGGGCAAGACCTTTGTCTATAGCGGCAATAACGCCTTCCCAGGTTTCCTCCTCTTCAATATCGCGATAAATCCTATTTTCAATAAAGATGCGCTCAAGGGAAGCAAAATGCCATTGCTCTTCCAGTTCTCCCAACTGTATCTCCAATTCCGCTTTTAGAAGTTCCACTGTGTAATCCGTAGAACGTTGCAACATTTCGGTAACTCCTATAAAAAGCGGTTTGTTGTCTTCGATGATACAGCCCAACGGGGATATGGATGATTCGCAGGAAGTAAAGGCGTAGAGGGCGTCTATGGTTTTGTCCGGTGATAACCCTGTTGGTAGGTGTACCAGTATTTCCACTTCTGCAGCAGTATTGTCCTCGATTTTTTTGATTTTAATCTTGCCCTTTTCGTTGGCTTTCAGGATAGAATCTATTAAAGAAGAGGTGTTGGTTCCGTAGGGTATCTCCCTGATTACCAATGTATTTTTATCTAACTGTTGTATCTTGGCCCTGACCCTGATCTTCCCTCCTCTTAATCCGTCGTTGTAATTGCTTACGTCTATGATGCCGGAGGTGGGGAAGTCTGGATATATGGTAAATTTCTGTCCTTTTAGATGTTTTATGGAGGCTTCAATAAGCTCTATAAAATTGTGTGGCAGTACCTTTGTGGAGAGTCCCACTGCAATACCCTCTGCTCCTTGAGCCAATAAAAGGGGGAATTTAACAGGGAGGTTTACAGGTTCTTTTTTTCTCCCGTCATAGGAGAGTTGCCATTCTGTAATTTTTGGACTAAAGACAACTTCGAGGGCAAACTTGGTTAATCTGGCCTCAATATAACGGGATGCAGCGGCACTATCGCCTGTTAAGATGTTTCCCCAGTTACCCTGGGTATCGATTAGGAGGTCTTTTTGTCCAATTTGCACCATGGCGTCCGCGATACTCGCATCTCCGTGAGGGTGATACTGCATGGTGTGGCCCACAACGTTGGCTACTTTATTGTATCGGCCGTCGTCCAGTTCTTTTAAGGCGTGCATAATCCTTCGCTGAACAGGTTTAAATCCGTCCTCTATTGCGGGTACTGCACGCTCCAGAATAACATAGGAAGCGTAATCTAAAAACCAGTCTTTGTACATCCCCGTAACCTTGGTAAGGGTGTTGTGGGTTTCTTCTTGATTTTCTTGTGGTACTTCGTTCAGTTCTTCATTCTCTTCCATAAAGAAAGATTCGTATTAGTTATGCCTGCGTAATAGCAGGCAGGTTTATATTTGGTTTTCCTCAACTAGGTCTACCTCTACTTTAAGGTTGTTTATTATAAATTCTTGACGGTCAGGGGTGTTCTTGCCCATATAAAACTCCAATAGGTTTTCTATGGACATTGCTTTGTCCAGCATTACCGGTTCCAATCTAATGTCTTCGCCAATAAAATGTTGGAACTCATCCGGGGAGATTTCTCCCAATCCCTTAAATCGGGTTATTTCGGGTTTTCCACTTAACTTTTCAATGGCCTGTAGTTTTTCCTCATGGCTGTAGCAATAATAGGTATCCTTTTTGTTTCGGACCCTGAACAGCGGTGTTTGAAGTATATATAGGTGGTTTTCCTTTATTAGTTCCGGGAAAAATTGCAGGAAAAAAGTTATCAATAAAAGTCGGATGTGCATGCCATCAACATCGGCATCCGTTGCTATTACTATTTTATTATACCTTAAGTCCTCCATAGATTCCTCTATGTTCAATGCCGCTTGGAGAAGGTTGAACTCCTCATTTTCATACACTATTTTTTTGGACATCCCATAGGAGTTCAAGGGCTTCCCCCTTAGGCTGAATACGGCTTGGGTGTTTACATCCCTGGACTTTGTTATGGAACCCGAGGCTGAATCCCCTTCCGTGATGAACAAGGTGCTTTCTAGGCAACGATCATTTTTGGAGTCGGCCAAATGTACTCTACAATCCCTTAATTTCTTATTGTGGAGACTGGCCTTTTTGGCTCTGTCCTTGGCCAATTTTCTAATTCCCGAGAGTTCCTTTCGCTCCCGCTCTGCCTGCATAATTTTGCGCTGCAGCTTTTCTGCGGTGTCCGGATTTTTGTGCAGGTAATTATTGAGCTGGGTTCCCACAAAATCGTTGATATAGGTGCGCACCGTTGGTAGGTCGCCACCCATATCGGTAGATCCCAATTTGGTTTTGGTCTGACTCTCAAAAACAGGTTCCATTACCTTGATGGCTATGGCGGAAATAATGGATTTCCTAACATCGGACGAATCGTAATTTTTACCGTAGAATTCCCTAACGGTTTTTACTATTGCCTCCCTAAATGCTGTTTGGTGCGTACCTCCTTGGGTAGTGTTTTGTCCATTGACAAACGAATGGTATTCTTCGCTATATTGTGTTTTGCTGTGCGTTAAGGCTATCTCTATATCATTACCCTTTAGGTGAATTATAGGGTAGGTCATGTCCTCAATATTGTTATTGTCTTCCAAGAGGTCTTTTAGTCCGTTCTCGGAATGAAATTTCTCACCGTTGTATATAATGGTGAGACCAGGATTGAGGTATACATAATTTTTGAGCATGCGTTCCACATACTCGTTCCTGTACTTGTATTTTTTAAAGATAATTTCATCGGGAGTAAAGGACACCTTGGTTCCTTTGCGCTTCGAAGTGTCTTCAGGACCTATTTCGGCTACGAGGTTTCCCTGTTGAAATTCTGCGGTTTTAAGCATATTGTCCCTAGAGGACTCCACTTTAAAAAAACTGGATAGCGCATTTACGGCTTTGGTACCTACCCCGTTTAGACCAACCGATTTTTTAAAGGCCCTGGAGTCGTACTTACCTCCCGTGTTCATTTTGGATACCACGTCCACAACCTTTCCCAAAGGGATCCCCCGGCCATAGTCCCTCACATTGACTATATTATCCTTTATCACGATTTCTATGGTCTTACCGGCACCCATTACAAACTCATCGATACAGTTGTCTATAACCTCTTTTAGAAGGATGTAGATACCGTCATCCGCTGAGGATCCGTCGCCCAATTTACCAATATACATTCCAGGACGCATCCGGATATGTTCTTTCCAGTCTAATGAGCGAATGTTGTCTTCTGTGTATTGGGCGTTATCTGACATGATCTAGGGCTTTATCCAAAGTGTTGCTAATATAGCAAGTGTTATAAAAAGATGAAACCCCTAGGCGTTAAAGTAATTAACAAAGGAAACCAACGATTTGTTGATAGTAAGGGGTTGTTTGTATGCTATAATCTTAACAGGAAGAATAATAGCAAAACAAAAGTATAAAAATTTATTGATTTTCCGGAGCAACAAAAAATCATGAACAAGGCTGTCCTGGCTTTTGCTAATTTGTGGATACAGTATTACAAGTGCCCACCCCTAAGGGAGCGGAATCATGGCAACTACAGCGTTTATCGGGCCTGTGTACTACTTTACACGTTAAACCTAAAGTGCATTACATCGCCATCCTTTACGATGTATTCCTTTCCTTCAACCCGCATTTTTCCAGCTTCCTTGACCTTGGCCTCGCTGCCAAAGGAAACAAAATCATTATAAGCAATTACTTCTGCTCGAATAAATCCCTTTTCAAAGTCGGTATGTATCACCCCCGCAGCTTGTGGCGCCGTGGCACCCACAGGAATGGTCCAGGCCCTTACTTCCTTTACGCCGGCGGTAAAATAGGTCTCCAGATTTAATAGTTTGTATGCTCCCCTGATCAATTTAGCGGAACCGGGTTCGGTAAGCCCTAAATCTTCCAAGAACATTTGCCGCTCTTCATAACTCTCCAATTCTGTAATGTCGGCTTCGGTGCCTACGGCCAAAAAGATAACCTCTGCATTTTCGTTGGCAACAGCAGCCTTAACTTGTTCTACGTATGCGTTACCTGTGGTTGCGGCATCTTCATCCACATTGCAGACATACATGACCGGCTTGTCAGTAATAAATTGTAAGGGCCTAACAAATTCTGCACGATCGTCCTTGCTGATATCCAGGGCGCGTACTGAGGTACCTGTTTCAAGGCCTTGTTTGATCTTCAATAGCACCGCCTCTTCTTTCTGGGCCTCTTTATTTCCAGTTTTGGCTGCCCGCTTTACTTTTTCAAGCTTTTTGTCCACGGTTTCCAAATCCTTTAACTGGAGTTCGATATCGATGGTTTCTTTATCCCTAACCGGATTTACAGAGCCATCTACGTGTACAATATTATCGTTGTCAAAACAGCGAAGCACATGTAATATGGCATCTGTCTCGCGAATATTGCCTAAAAACTGGTTGCCGAGACCTTCACCTTTACTGGCTCCTTTTACCAATCCTGCAATATCCACAATCTCTACAGTTGCAGGTAGCACTCTTTCAGGGTTCACCAATTCCTCCAATTTTTGAAGTCGCGTATCCGGTACGTTTACCACGCCAATATTGGGTTCAATGGTGCAAAATGGAAAATTGGCACTTTGCGCCTTTGCGTTGGACAAGCAATTAAAAAGGGTGGACTTTCCTACATTTGGCAATCCTACAATACCTGCTTTCATGATCGAGATCTATATTAAACGGGAAACATAAATTAGGTCTGTTTCCCAGCTATTTTTTAAACAGCTGCAAAGATACTATTTATGTACGTTTATGAACACATATTGGCAATCTTAATTATGTAAAAATAAAATACCTAAATTAGAAGTCTAAATACTTAAATTCATTGATATGAAAAAAATAATCTTATTAACTGTTTTTATGTTGGCCAATTTCACCTTGGCAGTAGCCCAAAACTCCGTATCGGGAAATATCACGGATGATACTGGCGAACCCTTGGTTGGCGTAAACATAGTGGAAAAGGGGACTACCAATGGCACAACAACCGATTTTGATGGGAATTATCAAATATCGGTCATGGATAATGCAACCCTTGTTTTTAGTTATATAGGTTATGATACCAAGGAGGAAAATGTTTCTGGAAAATCGGTTATCAATGTTTCCTTGTCCGGGGGTATGATGCTGGACGAAGTTCAATTAGTGGGGTCCAGAAGCCCTAAGCGAACCTCTACGGACACCGCCGTTCCAGTAGATGTTATAGATATAGCGGAAGTCTCCACACAAACTGGTCGTGTGGAAGTAAATGAGTTATTGCAATATACGGCACCTTCGTTCAATGCCAATAAACAGTCGGGATCGGACGGTGCCGACCATATAGATCCGGCTACCCTAAGGGGGTTGGGACCCGATCAAACCCTGGTACTTATCAATGGCAAAAGAAGGCATCAATCCTCTTTGATCAATATTTTTGGTACTAGGGGGCGTGGTAACACGGGTACCGATTTGAACGCCATACCGGCATCGGCCATAAAACGAATAGAAATATTACGTGATGGGGCTGCAGCGCAATATGGTTCGGATGCCATTGCAGGGGTAATAAACATTGTTTTGAAAAACCAAACGGATAAGGTATCCGGTTTTATTAATTATGGAGCCTATAGTACCAATGCCAAAGGAGATTTTCCGGCAGGAACGCCCAACACGGATGGTAATCGTTTGGATACGGATAAGGACGGAAATGCCATTGGGGAGGATAAGAGTTTTGATGGAGGCTCTTTAAAAGCTGGAGTTAATTTTGGAGCGGCTATTGGCAATGATGGCGGATTTGTCAATGTCACCACGGAATATATTAGCAAAAATAAAACCTTGAGACCAGGATTCGATTTTAGGCGAGGTTTTGGGGAAGCGGCCATAGATGGATTCAACTTAATGGTAAATGCCTCCGTTCCTCTTTCGGACAATTCAGAATTATATGCCTTTGGCGGAAGGAATTATAGGGATACGGATGCCTATGCCTTTACAAGAAACGGAGGCAATAGGGTAATTCCTTCCATATACCCCAATGGCTTTACCCCAAGGATTACCTCCAATATTATTGACAATTCCTTTTCGGCCGGGTTTAGAACCGAATTGGATAATGGCTGGAAACTGGATATTAGTAATACCTACGGCAGTAATAATTTTCATTATTATATAAAGGGCACCCTCAACGCTTCTTTGGAAGATGTTTCCCCCACCGATTTTGATGCGGGCGGACACAGTCTTGCCCAGAATACGGTGAATTTGGATTTTTCCAAGTATTATGACGATGTATTGGAAGGTATGAACTTGGCTTTTGGGGCAGAATACAGAACGGAAAATTTTATCATATTTGCTGGTGAAGAAGGATCTTGGGGCACCTATGACGTAAATGGCCTATTGATTACGGATCCGGCCAACCAAACCCAACCCATTGATCCGGATTCGGGCGATCCACGCCCCGGCGGATCCCAAGGTTTTCCAGGTTACAGTCCCAAGAACGAAGTGGACAGAAGTAGAAGCAACTTTTCCCTGTATGCGGACGGGGAGTTTGATCTAACGGAAGCCTTTCTCTTGAGTGCTGCTGCGCGATTCGAGAATTTCAGTGATTTCGGAAGTACGCTCAACGGCAAATTGGCCGCAAGGTTAAAAGCATCGGACAACGTTAATATAAGAGGTTCTGTTAGTACGGGCTTTAGAGCTCCTTCCTTGGCCCAAAAATATTACAATCTACAGTTCACCAATTTTGTTGGCGGAGCGGCATTGGAGTCCCTGTTGTCTCCCAATAACAGTCCGGTAACCGCTTCATTTGGAATAGATCAGTTAACGGAAGAAAAAGCCCTTAATGCCGGATTAGGGTTTACCGCGACTTTTGGGGATTTTACTGCTACGATAGACGGGTACTATATTAAAGTAGATGACCGTATAGTACTTACCGGTAATTTTGATGCGCCCCAGATCCCCAATGTGGAGGCAGCACAATTCTTTGTCAATGGGGTGGATACCAAAACTACGGGCTTGGATATTGTTCTGGCATGGAAGAAAAGTTTTAACGACAATAGGTTATCGGCCACCTTTACGGGGAATATAAACGATATGAAAATAGATAAGGTAAACAATGGTAGTCTGGATGCGGAAACCTTTTTTGGCGAAAGGGATAAAGGGTTTCTCCTTGCTTCGGCACCTAAAAGCAAATTTACCCTAAATATGAACTACAGTAGGGACAAGTTCGACGCCGGGCTGGCCTTTACCCATTTCAGTAAGGTGGAGCTATTGGATTACCAAATGTATGAGCCTACCTCTGATTATGCCAGTTTCGAGGACCAAATCAATCAGGCAACGGATACCTACGATGCAAGGTTGGTAACCGATCTGGTTTTTGGTTATCAATTATGTGAGGGATTGAAATTGAATGTAGGTGCCAATAACCTATTTAATGTATATCCCGATCAACAGGATGATTGGGTTGAAGGAGGAGGATATTGGGACTCTGTACAAATGGGCTTTGGCGGGGCATATTACTATGCTAAAATAGGATTTACATTTTAAAGGATTCTAAATCCATACATAAAAAAGGCTGCTTTAAAGCAGCCTTTTTTAATATTGTAGTATTCAAATAATCCTTCGTAAGGATATGTAATTTTATAAGAATGGGCATAAAAATTTTGAGCACCCGGCCTTAAATGGTAGTGGAAGATTTACCTAACCCATCTACAGCCCTATTCGGGATGCATAAAACGCTGCTTGCCCAAAAGAACTTCTTCAGACTCCACATGGTCTTCATCAGGGACACAGCAATCCACGGGGCATACTGCGGCACACTGTGGTTCATCATGGAAACCTTTACATTCCGTACACTTATCTGGGACAATAAAATATATCTCGTCGCTAACGGGCTCCTGTGATTCCTCGGCATTGACTGCTTTCCCATTGGGCAGTACAACATCTCCCTTTAAAAGGGTTCCATCACTATAGCGCCAATCATCCGCACCTTCGTAAATTGCAGTATTTGGGCATTCCGGTTCACAAGCTCCACAATTTATGCACTCATCTGTTATTATAATTGCCATATTTTATATTTCTTTTATGCTGATTTAATTTCAGTATCAATACTTTTGTACAAAGGTAAAGCCTAATAAAATCTTTTACAAATATAATGACTGACCTTAGACATAGATTTAATGCTTTTGTTAAACTTGGTAGTTTTTTCAAAGAATATTGCAAATATGCGAAAAACAAAATTCAAATTGATGATAATCAGCATGCATGGTTTGTAAAATTCGATGAAATACTAATCTTGGCCGGACATCACAATGGATGGTTTACCCCTGAAAATATTTTATTCAATATTGAAAGTTGGGCGGAGTTGCTTACACCGTCAGAACTTGAAAGTTGGCTTTCAAAGTATGATTTGGGTAAAAGCAGGCCAAAGACGGTGGCCTTGATCATGGCAGGGAATATCCCTTTGGTGGGCTTCCACGATTTTGTAAGTGCCGTGATAACGGGAAACCGGGTCTTGGTAAAACTCTCCTCCAACGATAAAATTTTACTGCCCTTCATAGCTCAATACTTAATTGAATTGGAGCCATTGCTAAAAGACCAAATTACATTTGCGGAAGGCAGACTGGACGATTTTGATGCCGTTATTGCCACGGGAAGCGACAATACATCCCGATATTTTGAGCATTATTTTGGTAAAAAGCCCAATATTATTAGGAGAAATCGGAATTCGGTGGCCATCCTTAGTGGCGATGAAACCAACGATGAGTTGATGGCCTTGGGTGAGGATATATTTAGGTATTACGGATTGGGCTGTAGAAGTGTTTCCAAATTGTTTGTACCTCAAAATTATAATTTTGAGGCCCTTTTTAAGGCGCTATATCCATTTAATACCATAATTGAGCAAAAAAAATATGCCAACAATTATGATTATAACAAGGCAGTTTACCTAATGAGTTTGTATAAGATACTGGAAAATGGTTTTCTAATGTTAAAGGAGGACAAGAATTATGCCTCCCCTATTGCCACCCTATTTTACGAGTTTTATGAGTCACCGGAGGAATTGAAAATTAGGCTAACCAATGAAAAGGATAGGATTCAATGCATGGTGGCCAATGGATTTATGGCCGATGAGGTGCCCTTTGGGCAGACGCAAAAACCAACCTTAACGGATTATGCGGATAATATTGATACTGTTGATTTTTTGTTGAAAACATAATGTAATAATTTAGGTGCATACTACCCTACTTCCTAAAATATTTATGACCTTTAACCTTTGAAAAAAATATAACTGAATTTGAGAATAACTGTAAAATAGCCGTAGCCCGAACATATGTGATTGATAAATATGTTTCTTGTGACCGGTATATAGCAGTAATTTTTTAACCTCTCAGAGAAGGAATACCATTCTTTGAACAACTCTAATAAGTGATAAATGAAAAAACATAATTTTAGTGCCGGCCCCTGTATCCTTCCTCAGGAAGTAATCATAAAGGCGTCCGAGGCCGTCTTGGATTTTAATGGATTGGGACTTTCCCTGATCGAAATTTCACATAGAAGTAAGGATTTTGTGGCGGTAATGGACAAGGCCAGGTCTCTGGCCTTGGAACTATTGGGTCTAGAAGGCAAGGGCTATCAGGCTTTATTCCTACAAGGAGGTGCTAGCATGGAGTTTTTAATGGTGGCCTACAACCTATTGGAAAAAAAGGCGGGTTATCTTAATACAGGTACCTGGGCAGATAAGGCGATAAAGGAAGCCAAGCTTTTTGGGGAGGTCATGGAAGTAGGATCATCCGAAGACGGGAATTTCAGTTATATTCCCAAAGGTTACAGTATTCCTAGAGACTTGGATTACCTGCACCTTACGTCCAATAATACCATTTATGGCACCCAAATAAAGAAATTTCCTAAAACGGAAGCTACTTTGGTCTGTGATATGAGTTCCGACATATTTTCCAGACAATTGGATTTCTCCCAATTTGATCTTATTTACGCTGGTGCCCAAAAAAACATGGGTCCGGCCGGTACCACCTTGGTAGTGGTAAAGGAGGAAATCTTGGGCAAGGTTAGTAGAAAAATTCCATCTATGTTGGATTACAAGGTGCATATTGCAAAGGAGAGTATGTTTAATACCCCAGCTGTATTCCCCGTGTATGTTTCCATGCTTACCTTGGAGTGGCTTCAAAAATTGGGCGGAATTGCTGCCATTGAAGAGATTAATGAAAAGAAGGCCCAACTTTTGTACTCTGAAATAGATTTAAATCCATTGTTCAACGGCTATGCACATAAAGAGGACCGTTCCAATATGAATGCCACCTTTACGCTAGCGGAGGAAAAACTTAAGGACGTATTTGATGAAATGTGCCGTGAAGCGGGAATTAATGGAATAAACGGACATCGTTCCGTTGGGGGATATAGGGCCTCCATGTATAATGCCCTTCCTTTGGAGAGCGTAGGTACCTTGGTAGATGTAATGAGTGAATTGGAGCGAAAAGCTTAAAAATCGAGTTTTAGGACTTGCGATATTGCCTAGGAAAGGTCTTGGCAATTAGCCAATACCATACAATTGGCGTATTGGAAGGGTCAACTCAGTAACAACTTTAGAGTTCTAAAGAATAACAATCAACAGTTAGTATGAAAATTTTAGCAAACGACGGAATATCAAAAAGTGGCATACATACTTTGGAAAATGCCGGTTTTGAAGTTTTGGCGGTGAATGTGGCACAAGAGCAGCTTGTATCCTATATAAATGAAAATAAAGTATCGGTGCTGCTGGTCAGAAGTGCTACTAAAGTCTTTAAGGATGTAATAGATGGTTGCCCAGGCTTGAAAATTATTGGCCGGGGTGGTGTGGGAATGGACAATATAGACGTGGATTACGCCAAATCCAAAGGCATACATGTCATCAATACTCCGGAAGCCTCATCTTCCTCGGTGGCTGAACTGGTGTTTGCCCATTTGTTTAGTGGGGTAAGGTTTTTGCACGATGCCAATAGGAATATGCCGTTGGAAGGGGATAGTAATTTTAAGAAACTAAAAAATGCCTATGCCAAAGGCGTGGAATTAAGAGGAAAGACCATAGGGATCATAGGGTTTGGAAGAATTGGAGTGGCAACCGCCAGAATAGCTTTGGGCATTGGGATGAAAGTAATTTTTACCGATCCATTTTTGGATGAGGCCACGGTGACCGTACCTTTTTATGACAATAGATCAATTTCTTTTGAACTTACAAGTACTCCTTTGGAAAACTTGTTGAAAACCGCTGACTTTATTAGTCTTCATGTTCCAGCTCAAAAATCCTATATTATTGGCAAAAGGGAATTTGGTTTGATGAAGGACGGCGTAGGTATAGTAAACGCTGCCCGTGGAGGTATCTTGGATGAGGTAGCCCTTGTAGATGCACTGGAAAGTAGGAAAGTGGCTTTTGCGGGATTGGATGTCTATGAATCCGAACCTATCCCGGAACTACGTATTTTGATGCATCCGGATATTTCCCTTAGTCCACATATAGGTGCTGCTACCGAGGAGGCCCAGGATAGGATCGGCTTGGAACTGGCTTCACAAATTATTGAACTTTATAAATAGGGATTTGAAAATAAAAACAGTTTGTTCAAACTCTTTTTTGTATCTTAAGCATATTAATACTAATCATAACACTTATAAAAATGTCAGGATTATTGGATCTTTTAAGTAGCCCAATGGGCAAACAATTAATTAGCGGAGTTGCAGGTCAGACTGGACAACCCGAAAACAAAACAGCAGATGTCCTGAGCATGGCGATGCCACTTTTATTAGGTGCCATGAAGAAGAATGTTTCTTCCCCACAAGGGGCCGAAGGTCTAATGAATGCACTTTCTTCCAAACACGATGGTGGATTGTTGGATAATCTTGGAGGATTGTTCGGTGGAGGGGTTGATGAATCCGTTATTAATGATGGAGCTGGTATATTAAGTCACGTTTTTGGTGGAAAACAAGCCAATGTTGAGAATGCCTTAAGTCAGAAATCCGGACTGGATGCAGGATCGGTGGCCCAAATCCTTAAAATTGCCGCGCCATTGGTAATGGCCTACTTGGGTAAACAAAAAGCACAGAGCAATGTAAACGACGCCAATGGACTAAATAGCTTATTGGGAAGTATGCTTGGTGGCCAACCTGAACAGAACCAGAGCTTGATTACTACTTTATTGGATGCGGATGGAGATGGCAGTGTACTGGACGATGTTGCTGGGATGGTCATGGGAACCGGTAAAAAGAAAGGTGGGTTGGGAGGCCTGCTAGGCGGACTTTTTGGTAAATAAGAGTTTTAACATAATATAAGGAAAGCCATTTGTAACATAAATGGCTTTTTTTGTATCTTATAAGTAGGAAATATAAGATATGTTGGCAATTGAATTTTAGGTTATAAACCCGGTAGACCATTGCTGATACGTATAATATTAATGACTTTTGAAATAATATAAGCGATGAAAAAGACTATTTTTACCATTGCGGTTACTGTGATGTTTCTTTTGTTTTTGGCCAATTGCTCCAGTACCAAGCAAGCAATTTCGGTTACAGAGGCAGAAAAGGCCGCTTTTTCCCAAACGGAAGGAGATACCATAACCATTAGGGACGAGAAAACGGAATACGAAATTATTATAATTGAGCCAGGCTTTGATCTATGGCTTCAGAGTATTGCCAAGCCTAAAGGGTTTTATTCCCAGTCCTATCTGGAAAACAGGAATAGGATCATGGTTCAGGAATGGAATCAAAGGGTAATGCAGCCATTTAGATATAGTCCCAATCTTTATGAGCTCCGCATCGATTACGACCCGAATATAGATTATGGGTACGAGGTGAATTATAAATTGTACAACTACTTTATTTATTTTCAACGCAAATACAATCAACGATTGGGGCCATTTGTTCCCCGTGTATAAAAAGTTATCTTTGTAACGATTTTTTATAGTATGAAGAAATTAAAACAACGTTGGGGCGTAAGTTCCAATATGCAGCTTGCAATCATATTTATAGTATTCTCCATTACTGGTTCATCAGCAGTGTATGCAGCTAAGCCGTTTCTAAATTGGATCGGATTGAATCGGGAAAACTTTTCCCCCGATTTCCTATGGGGAGGCCTTATTTATTTGATTTTTAGAATATTGTTGATTTTTCCCATCTATCAATTTCTATTGGTTATCTACGGGTGGTTGTTCGGTCAGTTCAAATTCTTTTGGGAATTTGAAAAAAAGATGTTAAATCGTATGGGCTTGGGCTTCATACTTAAGTGAAAAATATAACATAGCATATAAATCACCATTGGTATGCTACAGAAACGGCAGGAATCTAAATATCCTTGATAAATATTGGTTTGGTTGCATATACTTTTTTTCAATAAGCCAACCACCAACGACAGTAGCAAAGTCATAAATTATATTTTTATTAACAATCATTTTGTTGGGATACCACTAGATTTGAAGAGTGAAGATTCATTTGAGAAATATAACCTTTTCAATTATTGCCGTCCTCTTGGTCGGTTTAATAACCCTTCCTTCCATTTTAAAATTAAAACATGCCATCTTTGAGCACCACACCTTTGTCTGCAAGGAAAAAGGTAAACTGCATATACATGAAGTAGAATTGGATTGTGATTACCATAAATTCAATCTTACACATTTGTATACCCTTACGCAACAGGAGTTTGCTACATTTACAATAGTACCTAAAACAGAAAAAATTATAAACTTCTATAATTTTTTAAGTAAGTATCAAAAACTCCATTTCTCCAGAAGGGGACCTCCATCGGCCCTATAATACTTTTTACCGGACTTGTATAATCGTGCGCACGCTAACATTATGCCTGTGAAACCCTATAGTAATATAAGGCGGCCAAAACTCTATGTTGCAGGCACGCCTAGTTATATGAACTACATTTGGGGTATTTGAGATAAAAGGTCTTACTTATAATTACACCAAACAGTTTTAAACAATTTTTTGGACGCGAATTACCTCTAGCTAATTCTCGCCATTACCTATAAAAAAAATAAATGAGAAATATAATCCTGTCAATGCTCTGCATTTTGACATATATAACAGCAAACTCCCAAAATACCCTCTCCGGAAAAATAATTAATACAGAGAACCAAGAAGGTCTGGAACAGGTTACCATCTATTTTCCACAAATGGAAAAGGGTGGTGTAACCAATAATGATGGGGAATATAAAATTGGATCCTTACCAACGGGAACCTATAAAATAGTGGCTTCCTATATAGGTTTTCTAACTTTTTCAGACAATATTACCATTGAAAAAGGGAGCAATACCTTGGACATTTCATTGGTTCCAAGTGCCATTGAAATGGAAGAAGTTATTGTATCTACCCCATTCCATAAATTACAACGTGAAAATGTTATGAAGGTAGAATTCGCCAAATTGGCAACACTCAAGAGCCAAGGTGCCCCTACTCTGGTGGAAGGTATAGGGGCCATACCCGGGGTGGATGTGGTTTCAACAGGTGTGGGAATAGGGAAACCCGTAATTAGAGGGCTTACTTCCAATCGTGTTTTGGTGTATACCCAGGGTATTCGCTTAGAAAACCAGCAATTTGGGGCAGAACATGGTTTGGGAGTAAATGAAGCCGGCATAGAAAGTGTTGAGGTAATCAAGGGGCCTGCTTCCCTACTATATGGGTCTGATGCAATGGGGGGAGTGCTTTATCTGAACCCGGAAAAATTTGCAGTTCCCAATAGTACCGAGGGAGATATAAATTTCAACTACAATACCAACACCCAAGGTATAAGTAGTGGGGCCGGCATTAGAGCTTCAGGGGATAGATTTAAATATCTTCTACGCTTGGCAACCAATAACCATGTGGATTATTTGGGTGGAGATGGCAATAGGGTTACCAATTCCAGATTTAATGAGAAAGATCTAAAGGCCGGCTTGGGTTATCAGGCAACCTCCTTTAAAAGTGAGATTAGGTATAATTACAACCGATCCAATTTGGGGATACCTGAAGAGGTGGGCTTGCAAACCACTTCCAGAACACCCGATTTACCATATCAAAAATTGGACAACCATATATTGAGCTCCAACTCCAAATTATTCTTTAACAACTCCAATTTGGATATCACCTTGGGCTACATAGGAAATAATCGTAAGGAGTTTGAAGACCATCACCATGAGGAAGAGGAAGAAGGCCACGAGGAGCACGAAGAGCATGAAGAAGAAGGTGAAGAGGGGGCTGCCTTGGACATGAAGCTCAATACCTTTAATTATAATCTGCAGTACCATCTCCCTAAATCGGGAAAATTTGAAACTGTTGTTGGCGTACAAGGAATTTATCAGACCAATGAGAATTTTGGGGAAGAGATTTTAATTCCCGATGCCACTACACAAGATATAGGATTTTTAGGGACCACCCATTTTCACCTCGATCAAAACAACGATTTTCAGGTGGGATTGCGCTATGACCACAGGCAAATAGACGGAAAGGCCTATGGTATAAGCGGTGCAGAAGATTATATAGCCCCTTTAAAACGCAACTTTAATAGCTTTAATGGTGCTTTTGGATACAAAAACAATATTTCCGAACAACTCACTGCTAGAATCAATGTGGCTACAGGGTTCCGGGCGCCCAATTTGGCCGAACTCACTTCCTATGGTACCCATGAGGGGACCAATAGGTTCGAAATTGGAAACAGCGACCTGAAGAACGAGCAAAACCTACAAATTGATCTGGCATTGGAATTTCAAAATGAACATTACGAGTTTTTTCTGAATGGTTTTCACAATAGTATAAAGGATTATATCTATATAGCGCCCAGTGGAACTTTAATGGATGAAACCCCTGTTTTCAACTATCTACAACAGGATGCCATTCTTTATGGAGGGGAAATTGGATTTCATTTGCACCCCCACCCGTACGATTGGTTGCACATAGAAAGTAGTTACCAAACGGTGTTCGGTGAATTACAGACTAGTGAAGCCTTACCTTTGATCCCCGCCAATAAGTTGACCAATACGTTTAGGGTAGAGTTTAATAATGCTAAGGGATGGTGGCTTAGGTCCAATGCGTTCGTTTCCTTGAACACCACCTTTAAACATGGAAAAGTAAGTACTTTTGAAACCGTTACTCCTGGATATTCCCTATTAAATGCCGGTTTGGGAGGGGACATTCAATTTTTGAAAAAAAGCATGAATATTACTCTTAGTGCCAACAACTTATTGGATAAAAAATACATTGCCCATTTATCCCGTTTAAAAAGTGATGAAATTTTGAATATGGGAAGATCTGTTGTTGTAGGACTTAACATACTATTGTAAAAAGGTGTACCCATGAGGGGCCTTTAAACTAATTTTGGTGTAACACCCATTCCAATAATAAGAAATACCTACGGCTTGATTCTTTTTAAACCGTAGGTTATTTGTTTCCAAAAAGAATTTGGAATTTTTTCATCCCCTTCAAAGCCCAATTCAATGTTACCACTGTCTTCGGGGATATAGTTGGTTTTAAAAATATAATCCCATAGACTAAGGCTGATTCCAAAATTAACACCGTATTTCCCATCTGGTAAATCGTGCGCGTGATGGTATAGGTGCATTACCGGATTGTTTAAAATATATTTTAGCCAACCCCAGGTAATTTTTATGTTGGCATGATTGAAATGGCCAATGGCTATCGCAAAAAAATGGACTATATAGGCATGTTCGGGTTCAAAGCCGCCCAAGATCATGACCCCAAAGGTCTTTAAGGGTTTGTAGAACACATTTTCCATCCAATGATAACGTAGGTGTGCCGCAAATCCCATCTCCTTTACACTGTGGTGTATTTGATGGAATTTCCATAAAAATGGATACTTATGGAGCAAAATATGGGTAAACCACTGGACAAAATCCAATATTATAAAAAAGATCAATAATTGAAGCCAATTGGGAAAATGGGACATATCCAAAAGGGCAAGGCTACTTTGTTGTATGCCCAAATCGCTAAAAAGAAGACCCAATATCTTGTAAAATCCACTTATGGCAATGGCGAAAAGGAAAAAATTAAAAAACATATAAAAACCGTCCAACCAAAAATCCTTACGGAAAATGGATTGATCCTTACGCCATGGAAACAAAATTTCCAGCAACCAAACCACAAGGGAAATAATTATAAGCCCCCAAAAATAATTGGTATACCAAGGAACGTCGAATATTATGGATTTCCAGGTCCAATTCGCTGTTCCTATAATGGTGTTGATGAATGCTTCAAAATATTTTTCCAAGACCTTTATACTTATCGCAATAACTTATTCCGTTACTCATTTAATGGGTACCATTGCACATCGGTCAATGCCTCTCTCCTACCCTTGCTCTTGGGAGGGTAGTTGGTGACCAAATAATTAATAATGACCTTTTCATTGGCCCCTAAATCCCATAAATTTTGGGTTTTTTGCATCCAGCGAATGGTCTCCGTCCATCGCTCTTCGTTCATTCTATTCTGTATGACCAATTGGGCGGAATGACAATTGGTACAATTATTTACCACTGTCATTAAACCCTCTCCTTCTTTTAATCCTGTCCTCAGGTGGATACCGTTTTCAATCTTATCCCAATCTTCATCCTCGGTGCTTGTTCCAATTACTTCAGAATTGGGTGTATCGCCTTTAAAAGAAAAGGCAGATGGGTCCAACATATAGGTAATCCCCAATATCCCTATGAGTACAACCATGACGAAAGAAACCACTAAAACGCTATAAATGGACTTTACCTGCTTTCTAAAATTATCCTGTTTGTTCATTTAACTTACTTTTACCGCAATCCTATGGCATGCATTGTTAAGGTATCCTTTGGGGTTCCATCCGGGCAATAACATGGGCTGACTTACCCCCCTTGAATCCGTAGCCCGTGCCCATACCTCGTAATAACCGGATTTAGGAAAACTTATACTTGCCTTAAAATGTTGCCAAGCCAATCGGTTTGCTGGTTTTTCCAAGGAGCATTCGGACCAGGTAGCGCCGAAGTCGATAGAATAGGATACTTTGGAAACTTCCAATTCCCCTGCCCAGGCATGGCCTCTAATATTAAGCTTCTTTCCCATAGGAATCATGGCTCCCGATTTAGGATAGGTAATCAAGGATTTCACTGGCATGGATTCTATAATGCACATATCCTCATCCTTGACCTTTTCTCCAGGAGCAACAGGGTTACAGGGCACCTTATAAGAGGTTCCTGTCATTTTTTCCCCATCATGGACTATGTTGCGCACACTGATCCTATTTACCCATTTTCCGGAAGTAGATGCCGGCCATCCACCACATACCAAACGCAAGGGATACCCGTGTACCAAAGGAATATCCTCTCCGTTCATTTTAAAGGCCAACAAGGTTTCGTCCATCATAGCCTTGGCAATAGGAACCCCTCTGGAAATAGGCTCTTTGTTTGGGTCCCTACTTAAGTGTTGGTCTGCAGCATGATAGCCAATGTACACGGCATTGTCCTTGATTCCAACCTCTTTAAGGACATCTTTTAGGCGAACCCCTGTCCAGTTGGCACAACCTACGGCCCCAATGGTCCATTGGTTTCCCTTGGCGGGTGGATCGAATTCGCTCCTACCATTGCCGCCACATTCTACGGTAAGTTGATAGGTATGGTGGGGAAATTTTGTTTTTAGCTCTTCCAAGGTGAAAGTTTTCGACTCCATTACGGATTCACCATCAAATGTTATGGTCCACTCCTGTACATTGATGTTTTCAGGAACCAGTCCATTGTTTCGGATAAACATATATTTGTTTGGTGTTACCCTGTCGTCCAATAAATGGGCCACTGCTTCCATGTTCCATGGTTTGCTGTTCAGGACCACCATTTCCTTATCTTTGTTGAACATTTGAAATGGATCAGGATCCTGAAGCCCCAAAAGTGTATAATTTTCAGGAATTTTAGCACCATAAACAATATCCAATCCCAGGATTCCTGCCAAAGAACCTAAGCTGGTTTTTTTGACAAAATTTCTTCTTTTCATTTACTTGATATTAAAATACCAGATAAATCTAAGAAAGTTATCGGAAAATTGGGGTAACATTGGTTACTTAATAATTTTATATGGATTTGTTTGGTTCTAAAAAAAATGAATGCCAATTTACTTGGCCGAAATAATTTTTTCTTTTCTAAAGGACTTAAATACATAAGTATAAAGCCACATGATGGTAAAGGTGGGAACAATGTCCAAACCAGGTAATATTTCTTCAATAAAGGTTATTGCCCCTGCAGTCCGTCCAATCTTGCCCTTGTATAATCTGGTCATTAGCCAGCCGGCCAAGGGAGCCCAGATAACATCAGAAAATTCGCCGATACCGGGAATAACGAAGGAAAGCATTCCTATTCCGTCAAAAAGCAATCCCAATAATAGATTTCTTAATTTATGGTCTTTCAATGTAGTTATTTTTACATATTGATTTACAGCTGCTTTAAAGCAAATAAAGTGCCAAAGTATTGAACAAGCGATTTAAGATAATTTTGAACTTATTAATTTCAAGAATTCGTTCCTTGTTTCTATTTTCTCAAATTGCCCCCTAAAACCCGAGGTGGTGGTTACCGAATTTTGTTTTTGTACTCCCCGCATCATCATACACATATGCGAGGCTTCTATGACCACGGCAACACCTTGTGGCTTTAAAGTATTGTTAAGGCATTCCAGGATATCATTGGTCAATCGTTCCTGTACTTGTAATCTTCTTGCAAAAACATCTACTACCCTCGGTATTTTGCTAAGGCCAACTATATGGCCGTTGGGAATATATGCTATATGGGCCTTGCCAAAAAAGGGCAGCATATGGTGCTCGCACAAAGAATACACTTCAATATCCTTAATGATGACCATTTCATCGTAAGATTCCTTAAACATGGCACCTTTCAGGATTTCTACAGCATCCTGCTTATAGCCTTGGGTTAAAAAAAGCATGGCCTTTGCGGCTCTCTCGGGAGTTTTTATGAGTCCGTCCCTGTTCAGGTCCTCCCCTATTTCATTGATAATAGACGAGTATCTGGATCTGACCTCATCGGTAATTTCCAGATTGTATTCTTCCAAATTTCTATATTGTCTCATAAAAGGCTTGTCCTATAATTTATCATTTTGTAGCTCCCACAATATAATCATTACCTTATTATTATAAAAAGAATATCCAATTAGAATTTATTGGCATTGTTTCTGCTATAATCAGCTGTTATAAATGTGTATAATAAAAGGCCAACTAGAGAATAAGTATTTTGTATTCTTCTTCTTAATGTTTACTTTCAACCCATAATTTAGAAACATGATAAAGGCTACAAATATCAATAAATTTTACGGTAACCTACAGGTGCTCAAGGGGGTGGATTTGCACATAAAAAAGGGAGAAGTGGTGTCTATTGTAGGTCCCTCTGGAGCCGGAAAGACCACTCTTTTACAAATACTGGGCACTTTGGATACCCTAAGCAATAAGAAAGACAGTACCCTTTTGATCAATGATGAGGACGTAACTAAATTATCGGATAAGGCTATGGCCAAATTCCGAAATAGCCATATTGGTTTTATTTTTCAATTTCATCAGTTGTTACCGGAATTTACAGCCTTGGAAAATGTTTGTATCCCCGCTTTTATTAAAGGAACAAAAAAGGAAAAAGTGGAAACACGGGCTGCAGAACTTTTGGAGTTCTTGGGACTTTCCCACAGGTTGCAGCACAAGCCCAATGAACTTTCTGGGGGGGAACAACAGCGGGTAGCGGTGGCAAGGGCCTTGGTGAATAGCCCTTCGGTTATTTTTGCGGATGAACCCAGTGGCAATTTGGATTCTGAAAGTGCCGATAATCTTCATAAATTGTTCTTCGATCTGAGGGATGCCTTTGGGCAAACTTTTGTCATTGTAACCCATAATGAAGAACTTGCCAATATGGCCGACAGAAAGCTGACCATGGTAGACGGTGCCATTACCCTATGAAAATATTGGTCAGGGTCTGGAATTTTATAAAAGCGCCTGCATATATTCGCTTGGACCATACCTCCAATTCGTTAAAGTTAAAAATTGTTTTGGCCCTTCTGCAATGGGGTATTGTAATAGGTGTCACTATAGGCATGTTTAATCAATGGTTGATGGGGCTATTGAAAATTGATCTTGGCGAGCATGCCATTGAAACATTTCTAGCCAAATATTCCGTTATTTCGTTGTTTTTTGTGGCTGTAATTCTTGCCCCTATTGTTGAGGAAACGCTTTTTAGGGGTCCGTTGATTTGGTTCAGGAATACGAAGTATTTCAAATTTGGGATATATGCATCGGTTTTATTATTTGCGGCCGTGCATTTGACCAATTTTGAAATGTCTCGGCAAGTATATTATATTGCACCATTATTAGTGGCACCTCAATTGATCTTAGGTGTATTTTTGGGCTATGTTCGGGTTAAAATGGGGCTACAGTGGTCTATCTGTCTGCATGCCATGTATAATGGTGTGCTAATTACGCCCATGCTTCTTTATAAATTTTTAAATCTCCCTTTGGAATGACGCAGGAAGAACTAAAAGAATTTTTGGATACCAAGGTAGAACAATACAATCGCCCGGATTTTTTATCCACAGACCCCCTCCGGATTCCGCATAGATTTACAAAAAAGGAGGATATTGAGATCAGTGGGTTTTTAACCGCCACCATTGCCTGGGGCAATAGAAAAAGCATCATTAACAATTCGGAACGAATGATGGAATTGATGGATAATTCCCCTTTCGACTTTATTATGAACCACCAAGTGGCGGATTTGGACAAATTTAAAGGGTTTGTTCATCGGACCTTTAATGGGGAGGATCTTGCATATTTCATCCGTAGTTTAAACAATATTTATACAAATCGTGGGGGATTGGAAAATACATTCGCCTTAAAAGGGGATGTAACCACACTGCAAATGTCGATCTCGCAGTTCAAGACCACTTTCTTTGAACTGGACCACTTGCCCAGAACCACAAAACATGTGTCCGATCCCCAAAAGGGATCTGCCGCTAAACGAATCAACATGTTCTTAAGGTGGATGGTACGAAATAATAGCAGTGGAGTGGATTTTGGTATATGGAATAAAATTAAACCTTCCCAACTCTCATGCCCTTTGGATGTTCATACCGGTAATGTTGCCCGTAAACTGGGTCTCATCCAGCGCAAACAGAACGACGGTAGGGCCTTGGCAGAATTAGATGCGAACCTCAGAAAAATGGACCCCCATGACCCTGTAAAGTATGATTTCGCTTTATTTGGCTTGGGGGTGTTTGAAAATTTTTAAGGGGTAGTCTTCTTTTTCTGACCAGGTGCCGGGTTTGCCTTTTGCAGGTATTGGACCCTTGTATTAATTATCGTGATCAGTAAGCGACTCCAATATTTCCATTTCACTGTGTTTTTTGGAAAAGTTCATAGCACATTCAATTAGTGCCAAATGCGAATAGGCCTGCGGAAAGTTGCCCAATAACCTTTTAGTCTTAAAATCTATATCCTCACTGAACAGACCTAAATGGTTGCTGTAGCTCAGTAATTGATCAAAGTGTTTCATGGCCTTTTGTTCGTGACCTATTTTAAATAGACTATTTATAAACCAAAAGGTACAAATGGTGAAGGATGAGGAGGGCAGTCCAAAATCATCTTCATTTTTATATCGATACAGTAGTCCATCATTGCACAGCTCTTTTTCAATGGCCAGTACCGTACTCACATATTTTGGGTCTTTGGGGTCTATAAATCCGTAGGATTCCATCAGTAAGACAGAGGCATCCAAATGCGGTGAACCATAAGATTGGGTAAATGCCTGTTTTTCTTCATTCCAAGCGTGGCTATGAATATCCTCTCTAATTTCCTTTTCCAAAGTTCGCCATTTATCCAACTTTCTATGTTTCCCAAATAGTTCGGCCACTTTAATGGCCCTGTCAATAGCCGTCCAACAGAGCACTTTTGAAAACGTAAAATGCCTATCCTCGGTACGAAATTCCCATATCCCTTTATCGGCTTCCTGCCAATGCTTATTAACGATCCATACGATTCCCTTTGTAATTCCCCAAAGCTCTTCCCCATTCTCTATTTCCGTATTAAATTTTTCCAATTGCGTATATATAACATCCATTAGGATACCGTATATATCATTCTGTCGCTGCTTGTAGGCCGCATTTCCTATTCTTACCGGTTTGGAGCCCATGTAACCTTTTAAATGGTCCAAGGTTTCTTCCGTTAATATTTTTTCCTTGTTGATGCCATACATAATTTGCAACTTCTCATCCTTGTCGGGAATGAGGTCAATGATAAATTGCAAATACCGTTTTGCTATATTCTTATGACCCAATTGGCCTACAACCTTTATTACCATAGAGGCATCCCTGATCCAACAAAAGCGATAGTCCCAATTTCTAACCTCACCTATGGTTTCCGGAAGTGAGGTGGTAGCGGCGGCCAGTACGGCCCCCGACTTGTCATAGCTCAACATCTTTAAAGTTAGGGCACTTCTTTTTATCTCAGCATCGTACTTCTTATAGGTAGGGGTCTTGCTGGACCAATTTAACCAATAGACTTTGGTGCGCTCCAATTCTAAATATACCCTGTCCAGGCTTGGTTCCAATATCTTTTCATTGTATCCCAACAGAAAATAGCCATCGCCTTGCAGCACAATATCCCGTTGGTACATAACACTTTCCTTATCAAAGGAAGTGTAAAGAAAAAAAGTGTCGAACTTCACCTCATGGGTCAAACTGGCAATGAAGTTTTTTTTCACATAGGTATTGGTTTTCCCCATGGCATATTCCAATTTAGGATTGTACAATACCCTGAACACCGGCCTGCCCGAAATAAGCTTTATATATCGTATAATTTCCGGTGGTGCATTGTAATCCCCATTTTGCTTGTAATATCGAGGCATAAAATCCTGAACTTCAAAACTATTCTTACCATCGGAAAAGGTTGTGACCAAAATAGCCGTCAAAGGAATGTACTTTTGATGAATGGTATAGTTGTCATCCACTAAGATTTCAAAACTACCGCCTATTTTATCGTCAAGAATTTTTGCAAATATGGAGGAGGAATCAAATTCTGGCAAACAACACCAATCCAATGAGCCTTTCTTAGAAATCAAAGCAGCACTTCTACAATTTCCTATAATTCCATAGTCTAAATTATCCATATTCCATTTTGTTCTTTAAATAACCTTAATTAGTAGGTTTTACACATCATTTTACCGAAATTTAGGGAAATTAAATACGAATAACACTTAAAAATGTCAAATTATGGCCAAAACTATCATAATCTCAAATAGACTGCCCGTACAATTACAAATCGACAATGGAAACATCACTGCAATACCAAGTGTAGGCGGTTTGGCTACTGGTATGAAATCTGTTCATTCGGGAGGTGATAGCTTATGGATCGGATGGAGCGGATTAACGGATGAGGAGATTCCGGACGGACTTGCCCCGGAAATAGACAAGGCATTGGCCAAGCACGGATCATCCAAGGTAAATCTAACTTCCGAGGAAGTGGATGGTTTTTATTATGGATTCAGCAACCGTACCATATGGCCGCTCTTTCATTATTTTTTGGAATATTCAGAGTTTGAGCTTGAAAGTTGGGATACTTATAAATCCGTTAATCAAAAATTTGCGGATGCTATTTTGAAAGAAGCGGGGGACAACGATACTATTTGGGTACACGACTATCAGTTAATGCTGGTGCCTCAAATGGTTAGGGAAAAGCGCCCTAATATTTCCATTGGTTTCTTTTTGCATATTCCCTTTCCTTCCTATGAGATATTTAGAACCTTGCCCTGGCGTAAGGAAGTTTTAATGGGGCTTTTGGGATCTGATCTGATCGGTTTTCATACCTATGATTACGAACGTCATTTTTTAAGTTCTGTACGGAGGTTATTGGGACTTGATGTTAGTTTTAATGATATCTATTTGGAAGATCGGGTCATTAAAGTAGATTCTTTTCCCATGGGAATTGATTATAAAAAATTTAGTGATGCCGCAAAAAAGCATGATGAAAACAAGACAGGTCAGCGATCCGAATTACAGCGCAGGCTGGATATGCACAAAGAATCGGACCCCGAAGCCAAGTTCTTTTTATCTATAGACAGATTGGATTATTCCAAAGGGATAGCAAAAAGGCTTAATGCCTTTGAATACTTTTTAACCAAATACCCGCAGTACAAAGAAAAGGTGCGACTTATTGTCTTAGCGGTGCCATCGAGATCCCATGTTCCACAATATCAATTATTGAAAAAGGAAATAGACGAATTGGTAGGGAGGATCAATGGTGAATTTTCCACGGTAAGTTGGACTCCTATATGGTATTTTTACCGCTCCATGCCTTTTGAGAACCTGATTGATCTTTATACCTCCAGTGATATTGCCTGGCTAACACCAATAAGGGACGGGATGAACCTTGTTGCCAAAGAATATATTGCTACAAGAACAGATAAAACTGGGGTCCTAATCTTGAGTGAAATGGCCGGTTCCGCCAATGAGATGAACGAAGCCCTTTTAATAAACCCGAATAATTTTGAGGAAATTGCGGATACATTATATGAGGCTATCAATATGCCGGTAGAAGAGCAACAGGCCAGAAATGCCATTCTGCAAAAAAGATTGGAAAGATATAACGTAGAAAAATGGGCCAATGATTTCATGACCTCTTTGCAAAACCAGAAACTGATAGACCATTCCTATAAGTCGCGCAGGTTGTCCAATGACATTTTGAAGGGGATAGTAAAGGATTTTGGGAACGCAAAAAAAAGATTAATGTTCTTGGATTATGACGGCACTTTGGCAGGATTTCAGGGCGATCCACAAAAGGCGAATCCCGATGAGGCATTATATGATTTACTAGATCGTATGTCCGCATTGGAAAACACGGATGTCTATTTAATCAGTGGCCGTGATAAGGATACTTTTACCAAATGGTTTTTGCCCAAGAAGTACAATATGATCGTGGAACATGGAGTGTGGATTTCCGAAAAAGGGGAAGCCTTCAGAATGTTGGAAAATGTTAAAAAAGATTGGATGGAAAAAATTAATCCAGTACTGGAATCCTTTGTGGATAGGACCCCAGGTAGTTTTATCGAGGAGAAAAATTATTCTTTGGCCTGGCACTACCGTAAGACCGATCCAGACTTTGGGCAGAAACGCGCCACTGAACTCAATACGGTCCTTACAAGTTTAATAGCCAATGACGATTTGAGTATTTTAAACGGAAATAAGGTCATAGAAATAAAGAGCAGCAATGTGAACAAAGGTAGGGCGGCCATGCGGGTATTCTCCCAAAAGGAATATGATTTCGTATTTGCCATAGGCGATGATTGGACCGATGAATTTATGTTTCAGGAATTGCCGGAAAGCGCCATTACCGTAAAAGTGGGGCGACAAAAAACTCAAGCCAGGTACTACGTAGACAGTATTAAAAATGTCCGAGGATTACTGGAGCATTTTATCCGCTAGGAACAGGGAGCATTTCCTGTAAACAGCGGTTGGTTATTACCGCTGTTCTTTGATCATATTTGCTAGTGCATGTCCATTGTGAAATACAGTACTAAATTGAAGTTAGGGGGGTATATATTGCCCGTCATTATTATTTCGCAGTTTGCGTGCACCTCTTTGTGGTTTGCGGGGAATGCTGTTTTGGATGATCTGATATTAAAAACGGGATTGGGAATCCAAATTATTGGTTATGTGCTGTCTTCGGTTCAAATAGGCTTTATTTTGGGTACCTTGGTGTTTGCGATTTTAATGATATCGGATCGCCATTCCCCTTCCAAAGTCTTTTTGTTCAGCTCCTTTTTGGCGGCCCTCTGTAATATGATGTTACTGCTCCAGGACATCTCCAATACAACACATTTTGTTGCCAGATTGGGTACCGGTTTTTTTCTAGCCGGTATTTACCCTGTGGGGATGAAGATAGCGGCAGATTACTATGAACAGGGGTTGGGAAAGGCCTTGGGGTATTTGGTTGGGGCACTGGTCTTAGGTACTTCATTTCCCTATTTGCTACAAGGTTTGGAGTTGGGTGAAGATTATACGGTTGTAATTAAAACAACCTCATTATTAGCTATTTTGGGAGGTTTGTCCATGTTCTTTTTGGTACCTGACGGCCCTTACAGAAAGCCTTACAGGATATTGAAATTAAGAATGGGAATTAGGCTCTTTGGAATACCTGCCTTTAAAAAAGCTGCCTACGGTTATTTTGGCCATATGTGGGAACTTTATGCCTTTTGGGCCTTTATTCCGTATGCTATTAAAACGTACAATTCCATTCATTATAAAGATCTTCCAATTTCTTTATGGACCTTTGTAATTATTGGACTGGGCGGTATTTCCTGTGCCATTGGCGGACATATGGCACTTAAATGGGGCAGTGGAAAGGTAGCCATGGGCTCGTTATTGCTATCTGGACTCCTGTGTTTTGCCTCCCCTTTATTTTTTCTCTTGCCCACTCCCCTATTTCTAGTCGTATTTTGTCTTTGGGGAATATTTGTAACCTCAGATTCACCACAATTCTCTACTTTAGTAGCTTCCACAGTCCCTATGGAGTTAAAGGGTACGGCACTAACCCTGGTAAACTGCATTGGTTTCTCCATTAGTATAATTAGCATACAATTGCTAACTTTCTTGTTGGATGTTGTAGATACGCGCTTTATTTTTACCTTCTTGACGATTGGTCCAATAATTGGTTTATCGGCAATGTTTAAGGGAGGTCTTAACAAATAATTAAGAAGCTGTTTTTACGGATAAGCGTAAATTACCAAGCCAAATCCAGGACGAATGCACAAATTAACTATTGGTTGTATATTTCTATTTTCTTTCTGCCTCATGGGGCAAACAGATCAGCGTATTTATGATATAATAAACGAGGTTTCGGCCGAGAGAATTAAAAAGGACGTCATTACCTTGGTCAACTTTGGTACAAGGCATACCTTGAGCGATACTCTTTCCAATACCAGGGGAATTGGTGCAGCAAGACGATGGATCAAAAGTGAGTTCGACAGAATTTCCGACAATTGCAACAATTGTCTTGAGGTAAGTTTTCAAAGGGACTTGGTAAAAAAGGAAGAAAGTAACAGAATACCTCGGGATGTGTGGGTGGTAAATGTTATGGCCGTTCAAAGGGGGGGCAAATACCCAAACCGCTATATAATTATGAGTGGGGATATAGACTCCCGCGTAAGCGATGCCAATAATTATATTTCAGATTCACCCGGTGCCAATGACAATGCCAGTGGGATGGCAGGGACCTTAGAGGCCGCTAGGGTCCTATCCAATTATAAATTTGAAAATAGTATTATATATCTGGGACTTTCAGGAGAGGAACAAGGTCTTTTTGGAGGCCAGGGCCTGGTAAGAATGGCCAAAGCCAAGGGTTGGGATATTATAGGGATATTCAATAACGATATGATAGGTAATATAAAGGGCGGGGATGGAATTATTAGCAATACCGATTTTAGGATTTTTTCTGAACCTGTGCCCCCGACCGAGACGGAAAGGGAAAGGAATATGCGCCGTTTTTATGGGGGTGAAGTAGATGGTATATCAAGGCAGTTGGCCCGCTACGTTCACAAGAACGTAAAAACCTATATGCCGGAAATGAACCCTATGCTGATCTATAGATTGGATAGATTTGGACGTGGCGGGCATCACCGCCCATTCAATGATGCCGGTTATGCAGGAATAAGGATAATGGAAGCACACGAAAATTATACCCAACAGCATCAGGATATCAGGGTAGAAAATGGAATTGCCTATGGAGATGTATTGGAGCATGTGAACTTTGAATATGCCAAGAAACTAACGGCGGTGAATGCGATTAATTTGGCTTCTTTGGCCTGGGCACCTCCTGCTCCCAAAGAGGTTGGCATTGGAGGTATTGTAGAACCCTCGGCAAAGTTGGAGTGGAGCAAGGTACCCGGTGCAAACGGATATAAAATCTATTGGAGGGATACTACCTCCCCCACTTGGGACCATAGCAGGTTGGTAGGAGATGTTTCGGGATATACTTTGGAAGGCGTTGTATTGGACAATTTTTTATTTGGGGTGTCCGCTATCGGGAAGGATGGTTTTGAAAGTGTGGTGGCTTTTCCCAATGCAATTTTAAAGTAACATAGGTAGGTTATAACTAAATTTATGAAATTAATTTTGCAATTACTTGTCCTATTGTTGGGCTTTAGCGGGAATTTAAAGGCTCAGGAATTAATGCAGGCTGCTGAAATTCCCCGACCTGCGGAATGGGTAGATTTTAAAAGGGATAACGGAAGCGAAGTAAAAGCTTTGGTTGTTTACCCCGAAAGTGGTGAAGCTGTCAAAGCAGTAATATTAATACATGATAATTTAGGATTAAACCAATTTATAAAAGACTTTTCAGTAATGATAGCTGGTCAAGGATTTTTGGTCATAGCCCCAGATCTGATATCCAATATGGTTGAAGGTATTGAAAAAACGACCGATTTTGAAAATTCCGAAAAAGTCAGGGAAGCCATTTATGCCTTGGACGACTTGCAGGTGACTAAAGACTTGGATTTAGTATATGATTTTGTGAAAAACAACCCTTTGTTCAATGGGAAAATTTCCGTTGTTGGATTGGGTTGGGGCGGGTCCCAGAGTTTTGGTTATGCAACACAAAACCCAGATCTGGAAAGTACAATAGTTTATTACGGTACGGCCCCAAAGGATTTAACAAGCTTAAAAAATATTCAGTCCCCAGTGTTCGGTTTTTATGGTGCCGCCGATAATAGGGTAATTGGGACGATACCGGACACTGAAAAAACAATGAAGGAATATGGTAAACCTTATACTTTTGAGATCTATGAAAGTGTGGGGCATGCCTTTATGAGTAGAGGTGCCGAAGAAACTTATGGACCAAACAATATGGCTTATGAAAAGTCATGGAATAAATTAATAACTCTTTTAAAATGAAAAAAATCACCGCTACATTGATGTTGGCCATTGGGCTATCCTCCTATGCACAACAACAAAATTATACAGAACAGGATTCCCTAAGAGGCAGTATAACCCCGGAGCGCTCCTGGTGGGACCTAAATTTCTATAATTTGAGCGTTGAGGTGAAGCCGGATGAAAAATTCATCTCTGGTAGCAATATAATTCGTTATAAGGTTTTGGAGGAAAGGCAGCGGCTTCAGGTAGATCTACAACCGCCTTTAATTATCGAAAAGATCACTCAGGAAGGGGAAAATTTGGAGTGGGAATCCAATGGGAATGCCCATTTTGTAACGCTTAAGAAGCCACAATTGAAAGGGGAGATAAATGAAATTAAGGTCTATTACTCCGGCCATCCAAAAGAAGCGGTCCGAGCCCCATGGGACGGAGGTTTTTCATGGAAAAAGGATAACAATGGAAAACACTTTGTAGCTACTTCCTGCCAAGGTTTGGGTGCCAGTATCTGGTGGCCAAATAAAGACCACATGTACGACGAGGTAGATAGCATGGCCATCAATATTACAACTCCAAAAGATTTGATGGATGTTTCCAATGGTAGGCTTCTAAAAGTGGTAGAAAAAAAGGATAGTAAAACCTATCATTGGTACGTGTCCAATCCTATCAACAATTACGGGGTAAATATCAATTTGGGCGATTATGTTCATTTTGGAGAAACCTACAATGGGGAAAATGGACCACTGACGATGGACTATTATGTGTTACGGGATAATGAGGAAAAGGCAAAAGAACAGTTTAAGCAGGCGCCAATGATGATGGAGGCTTTTGAATATTGGTTTGGCCCCTACCCTTTTTATGAAGACGGTTATAAATTGGTGGAAGTACCTTACCTAGGGATGGAACATCAAAGTTCTGTTACCTATGGGAATAAATATGGTAACGGTTATTTGGGCAAGGATCTTTCAAAATCAGGGTGGGGATTAAAATTTGATTTTATCCTTATCCACGAATCGGGCCATGAATGGTTTGCCAATAATATTACCTATAAGGATATTGCCGATATGTGGGTCCATGAAGGCTTTACCGCCTATTCCGAAAATTTGTATGTGGATTACCACTTCGGGAAAAAAGCTTCTTCCGATTACGTTCTCGGTACCCGTAGCAGTATTCAAAACGACGTGCCCATCATTGGAACCTATAATGTAAATCAAAAGGGTTCCGGGGATATGTACTCCAAGGGAGCCAATGTACTTCATACCATAAGGCAGTTGGTGGACGATGATGAAAAATGGCGGACTATTTTACGGGGTCTCAATAAGGAGTTCTATCATCGGACAGTTACTACAAAACAGATAGAGGATTATATCAGTAGTAGTTCCGGCATAGATCTTTCCCGCTTTTTTGACCAATATTTACGCACTGTTAAAATTCCTATCCTAGAATACCAAGTGAAGGGCAAAAAACTGCGATATAGGTATACCAATATTATAAAGGGTTTTGAGATGCCGGTAAAAATCAGTATAAATGGCACCCAAGACTGGGTTTATCCCACCTCTGGTTGGCAGTCAAAATCTTTTAAAAAAGATATACTATCGGTTGATGTGGATAATAACTTTTATGTTGACTATAAGAAAATTTAATTCTTGAAAGTAGTAAGACAATTTTATTTTAAGACGGATGTGGAATGGCGGGCTTGGTTGGAAACCAATCACCAAAGTAGTACTGGTGTACATCTTATTTTCTATAAAGTGGCCCACGAAAGGGATAGCATGCGTTGGGAAGATGCCGTAAAGGTTGCTCTGTGCTTCGGTTGGATAGACAGTACCGTTAAAAGTCTTGGGGATGGAAAACGGCAACAATATTTTTGTCCCAGAAAGCCCAAAAGTGTTTGGAGTAAATTGAACAAAACATATATTATAGAACTCAAAACAAGGGGGGAAATGCACCCGAGCGGACTGGAGAAGATTAAGGTAGCAAAATTGGATGGTTCCTGGAATGCTTTGGACGATGTTGAAAACGGTGTTATCCCTGAAGACTTACAAGTTGCATTCGATGCGGAGCCAAAGGCTTATGTCAATTTTCAAGGTTTTGCCCCCAGTTACAGAAAAAGCTATCTTTATTGGCTCAACCAAGCCAAACGGCATGAAACAAGACAAAAGCGGATAGGGATAATTATATCGCTTTGCAAAGAGAATAAAAAGGGGCGCGACCAATAAATGGTTAGCTCCGTAAAAATTTAAATCCAATAATTTTATAAAATGGACATAAATCTAGCAGTATTAATAGACGGTGACAACATTCCCTCTGCCTATGTAAAGGAGATGATGGAGGAAATTGCCAAATACGGCAACCCTACCATAAAAAGAATTTATGGCGACTGGACCAATCCCAAACTATCCAAATGGAAGAATTTGTTATTGGAAAACGCCATAACGCCAATTCAGCAGTATGCTTATACCACTGGTAAAAATGCTACCGATTCCGCAATGATCATCGATGCCATGGATATCTTGTATTCCAATAAGGTTGGTGG
The DNA here is from genome assembly GCF_030291335.1 of Arenibacter flavimaris. Taxonomy (NCBI): domain Bacteria; kingdom Pseudomonadati; phylum Bacteroidota; class Flavobacteriia; order Flavobacteriales; family Flavobacteriaceae; genus Arenibacter; species Arenibacter flavimaris. Next base: position 80,928 of record NZ_JASWIM010000007.1, on the reverse strand, counting down.
TTTTTGTATTGTTTCCAGTGATAGCGATTTTACCCGTTTGGCAACAAGGCTAAGGGAGGCCGGTATGAATGTAATTGGCATAGGGGAAAAGAAGACCCCCAACCCATTTATTGTTGCTTGTGATAAATTTATTTATATTGAAATTCTTAAAAACCAATCAGAGGAAAGTTCCTCCGGAACATCAGATAGCAAGAGGGATAAGAAGGACAACGTGGACAAGATTACCCAAAAGGAAATTAAGCTTATAGCCTCCACTATTTCCGATCTTGCCGATGAGGATGGATGGGCCTTCTTGGGCGATGTGGGTAGCCTTCTTCAGAAGAAGCAGCCCAATTTCGATTCACGTAACTATGGTTTTCAAAAACTGACACCATTGATCAAATCCATTAAGAACTTTGAAATAGACCAACGCGAAAATGTAAAGGGACGGTTTAAATTAATTTACGTTAGAAACAGGTAGGACCTTTTTTTTGAACTAGGTTGAAATAAATGGTATTAAACCTCAGGGCAGGCCTGTCTGCCGACAAAGGCAGTCCCTGAACCCAATAATAGGAATCGACCCTAGGGTCGAGGTATTGAACCTAGATCCCGCCGAAAAAGGCGGGATTAGTTCCACTTGCAATTTTAAGTACGTCTTACGGACTTCTCAAAATTGAGTTTCACTATTAAATAATTCAGGACAATTCAGGTTGTCCATATTGGTTAATTCCCCCTGCCACCAATAATGGCATTGCTTGTTAACTTAAAACCTATACCAACATGAAAAAAATTAGTTTACTCATTTGTATTGTAACTTTTCTTTCCTGTTCCCCAAAAAAGATAAGCATTAGTCCCACGGCCGTATTGATAACAGATGTCAATATCGTTGATGTCAGTAATGGTGATATTCTAAAAAATAGACAGGTAGTAATCGACTCCGGGAAAATAAAAAAAATTTTGGAGTCGGTAGGGAATGTTGGGGAATATCCAAATATTATTGAAGCCAAGGGCAAGTACCTTATCCCGGGACTTGCAGAAATGCACGCACATATTCCCCAGCCTCCTACAAGCGATACCCGTATAGAGGAGACATTGTTTCTATATCTTTCCAATGGCATTACCACGATTAGGGGAATGTTGGGTCATCCTACCCATCTGGTATTAAGGGAAAAGGCTTTAAATGGGGAAGTTTTGAGCCCTCGTATTTTTACTTCCAGTCCTTCGTTCAATGGCAATTCCGTAACCACCAAAGAGGAGGCCGTGCAAATGGTTACTGCCTATAAGGATGAAGGTTACGATTTTTTAAAAATACACCCAGGAATAGAGCTGGAGGTTTTTGATCAAATGGTGGAAACCGCCAATGAACTTAATATCCCCTTTGCTGGCCATGTACCGGTGATGGTTGGGATTCGTCATGCCTTGGAAAGTAAATACGCTACCATAGACCATGTTGATGGATATTTGGAAGGACTTGTACCGCAATCTGAAGCTGTTGATCCTACTGCCAATGGGTTTTTCGGTTACTCCTTTACCACATTGGCAGATACTTCTAAAATTGATGAATTGGTGGCGCTGTCCAAAAAGAACCAGGTATGGGTCGTACCTACACAGAGTTTGTTTGAGCGGTGGTTTGCCCCGGTAAGCTCTGACGAATTGTTGAAGCAACCGGAAATGAAATATATGCCCGTTTCCACTTTGGAGAATTGGAAGAGAAGAAAGGATGAATCCACGAAACCTGAAACCGGTTTTAACGAAGAACAATGGAGTAAGTTTACAGCCATAAGAAGAGAATTGATACGAAAATTACAGGAGAATGGGCACGGTATGTTATTGGGCTCGGATGCTCCCCAATTGTTCAATGTGCCGGGCTTTTCCATTCATCATGAGGTTGAAGGAATGAAGGAAGCGGGATTAACGCCTTTGGAAATTTTGCAATCTGGGACCATTAACCCAGCTATTTTCTTTGGTATGGAGGACACCTTTGGAAGTATAAGGGAAGGTCTGGATGCAGATTTGGTGTTATTGGGCTCCAATCCATTATTGGATATTTCGGCGCTAAAAGATATTAATGGCGTAATGGTAAGGGGAAAATGGCTGTCCCAGGATTCAATAGCGGAGCAGTTAGGGCAAATAGCCAGTAATGCCAAAAACAATTAATATCCTTTATTCCTTAAGAAGACCTTTACTATCTAAATTCATTCATGATTTGGAAGGATACGAGGAGCCTGGAATCAAGTATATATAGAACGTTATTCATGGGAAACCCAAGAAATAAGCATTTCCACGGAAACTGTATTTTTGGGTCGGGGATGGAGTAAATTCCTCTCTATAGCGGAAATAATTATTAAATAAATCACAGACGGAAACATTTTAACATTATGAAGAAAATTTTAGGCTTGCTATTGCTTATCTCAACGTTTACAATTAAAGCACAGGAAAATGGGGAAAACAAATTGGGATCTTGGCATATGTATTTTGGCACCAATAAGATTAGCAACAAATTAAGTATCCACACGGAAGCGCAACTCCGCTATTACGAACAGGCCAAAAATTTTAATCAATTACTATTAAGAACAGGTATAAACTATCATATTGATGCCAATACATGGACCACTCTTGGGTATGGATATATTGTCACGGACGGTAGTTTTGAGGAATTCCCAGAAGAAACAAATTCTAAGGAGCACCGTATTTTTGAACGATTTTTCCTAAAAAATAAGGTTTGGGAATTTAACTTTGAACATAGGTATACTTTGGAACAACGTTTTTTGGATTTTGGGGATCGGACCGATGTACAGCATAGGATGCGGTATCGTTTGCAAATGACATTACCCTTGACCAATACTTTTTTCCTTAATTTCTACGATGAGATCTTCCTGAACCTTCAAGATGATATATTTGGTCAAAACCGACTATACGCTGCTCTTGGAGTAAATGTGACGGAAAATTTGAGCCTTCAGATAGGCTACCTAAAAAATCATTTTTCAGAGGCACATTATGATCGTCTCCAGATAGGTATTACCTATAATCCCGACTTAAGGGGTGTATTGAAGAAAAAATAGTGTTATGAACCAACAAAAAGTAAGTTTCAAAAATGTACGGGGAGAAACCCTGTTTGGGCGTTTATCCCTACCTGCCAATCAACATCCACATAATTTTGTGCTATTTGCCCATTGTTTTACCTGTAATAAAAATTTTACTGCCATAAGGAATATAAGTAGGGCCCTGACTTCTCATGGTTTTGGGGTCTTGCGGTTCGATTTTACGGGTCTAGGGGAAAGCGAGGGGGAATTTTCAGATTCCAATTTTTCTGGGAATGTGGAAGATTTATTGGAAGCGGCCAAATATTTGGAAGAGCACTATAAGGCCCCGACCTTGATTGTTGGGCATTCCTTGGGGGGAGCTGCAGTTATTCTTGCTGCGCAAAGAATATCTTCCATACGAGCTATTGCAACTATTGGAGCGCCATCCAATCCTTTACATGTAAAACATATCTTTAAAAATGATATTGAAACCATTAAGGATCAAGGAGCTGCCGAAGTAAATATTGGAGGAAGAAGCTTTACCATCAAAAAACAGTTTTTGGAAGATTTAAAATCACAATCCTTCCAGAATACTTTAAAGAACAATAGAAAGTCCATTTTGGTTCTTCATTCGCCCCAGGACAATGTTGTTGAGATAAAAAATGCAGAGGAGATTTACGTTGCCGTTCGCCATCCGAAAAGCTTTGTTTCCTTGGATGGGGCCGATCATTTGCTCGGTAACCCAAAAGATGCAACCTATACTGGGGAAATCATTGGAAAATGGTCCAAAAGGTATTTGGAGATGCCCGAGGCCAAAGCCTTGGAAACGGAAAAAGAAGTGGTGGCCAGTTTGGATAGTGATGATGGATTTACTACCCAAATGAAAGTTGGCAGCCATTATATCATCGCTGATGAGCCTGTTTCATATGGGGGCAATAATTTTGGCCCCTCTCCCTATGAATTGGTGTCCGCCGGGCTGTCGGCCTGTACGGTAATGACCATACAGATGTATGCCAAAAGAAAAAAATGGCCTTTGGAAAATGTGGAAGTACATACCTCCTATCAAAAATTACACGCAGCAGATTGTCAGAACTGTGATTCAAGCGTGGCAAAAATAGATACATTTCAAAGAGCTATCAAACTTACAGGTAGTTTGGATGAAAAACAAATTGCCCGAATTATGGAGATTGCAGATAAATGCCCGGTTCACAGAACCTTGGAAAGTGAAATAAAAATCAATACCACATTGATTAACAGGTAGAATTGTCCATATACCCTTATAAGATAGCAGGGCTTTAATAATTTATGATTATTTCATTTTAAAGAATTGTTGGACAATTTTTTTTATGCTTAACTTTATAGCTAATATTTCAAATAAAATATCATGAAAAAAATCGCTTTTGCATGCTTAGGTTTACTTTTGATTACGGGGATAAGCTGTAAGGATGCCAAAAAAGGTCAAGATGGTGGTGCCATGGAACAGGATACCGCCTCTTCCGAAAAATTTAGCTTGGTAAAAGATTCTACCAAAGTGGGCTTTACGGCTTATAAGACCACCGAAAAATTGCCGGTTGGTGGCAAGTTTACCAAAATTAATATTACAAATACCAAGGAAGGCAGTACAGCAATGGAAGCCCTGAACGGTACTACCTTTAGTATTCCCGTAAGCAGTTTGTTTACGAATGACGCCACGGGAACCAGGGATCCAAAAATATTGGAATTCTTTTTTGGTGTTATGGATAACACAGAGCTTATTTCAGGGGTCTTTAAAGTTACAGGGGAAGATACCTGTTCCATAGATGTTACCCTAAACGGAAAAACGGCCAATATTCCTTTGAAACATGAAATTTCAGGAGACAACAGCCATTCCTTTAGTGGTGTAATGGATTTGGAGAATTGGGACGCCTTGAATGCGGTGGCATCCATAAACAAAGCTTGTGAAGCTTTGCATACAGGTAAGGATGGGGTAAGTAAGACTTGGAGTGAAGTGGCCGTACATGCCGATGTCCTTATGCAAAAAAAATAGTTTTTAAATTATCAGAAAGGAATATTGTCCAAATGATCCCCTTTCCCTGAAATTAGAAGGATTTGGTAGAAAGTCCCTGTATTTGACACATTCAAATACAGGGACTTTTTAATTTATCTGAAGCTGTTATTGACGCTATTACATTATAAAATAACGCGTATCCCTTTTAGGCTTGACATCATTTCACAAAATTGGTAATTTTAAGAGAACCTAAAAAAAATAAAAGATGAGAAATATTCAAATATTATCAGTGGTGTTGCTTTTCCTGGGTTCCTATAGTTGTAAGGAAGCAAAGAAGGATACCAAAGGCACTATGGAAGCTGTGGAAGCTATGGCCGAGGAAATAAACAATGAGGTTAAAACCTTAAAATTTCCCTTGGAGCCAAAAAGTGATAGTAATGTTAAAGGCGAGGTAAGCTTTACGGAAGAAAATGGAACCGTAAGCATGAAAGCTAGCTTGTCCGGACTAAGCCCTGGGGAGCACGCTGTACATATCCATGAAAAGGCGGACTGTTCTTCGGCTGACGGAAAATCAACGGGGGGGCATTGGAACCCAACCTTTTCTCCTCATGGCGAATGGGGTTCCACAAAAGGCTATCACAGGGGAGATATTGGAAACTTTACGGCAGATGCGCAAGGCAATGCAACTATTGAGTTTTCTACAGATGAATGGTGTTTGGGCTGCTCGGACGATACCAAAAACCTAATGGGTAAAGCTGTGATAGTACACCAAGGAGCGGACGATTTTGTTACCCAACCCACAGGCGACGCCGGGGGAAGGATAAGTTGCGGTGGAATAATTGAATAGTGAGACACGAAAAAAAAAAAGCTGCCATTTTTGGGCAGCTTTTTTTTTCTTATAAAAACAACACTGAAGATCGGTATACAGGGGCAAGCCAAACATCCAAATTCCTATAGGGTGATGAAAAAATAAAAATAAAACAAAAACCTATGAAATTTTACTAATAATAATTCCTACAAAATGATAGACCTTTGTTTAGTTTAACACCCCAATATCTAATAATATGAACCTACCCAATAGCTATAAAGGGATAATCGGCTGCATTATTACGTTATTCTTCTGTTCGTTGTCCGCCCAAGAATCCAAGGTTTCCACCAACAGTAAGTCCAACGAGTACGAAAACAGCCAAAGAGCAGGCAAATATCTGCAACTTCTAAAACTGGGATACAAGGAAAACGAAATATTCGAGGATCTGGGCAATGCCAATTTTTTGGCTGAAAATTACGAGGAAGCCATATTTTGGTACAAAAAGTTAATTGATACCAATACAAGTTCCACTGCAAGGCCTGGTTACTATGAACGATATCTATTTGCACTAAAGAAAATTAGGTCAACAGTGGTGGAAAGTACCTCTGAAGATAAGGATTGGCTGGCCCAAATTAAAGGGGACTATAAAATAAACGGCACCCTCGTTGAAAATAATTCCAAACCTGAAAAAGTAAGTAAATATAGGGATTTCAATTTTCAACATCCTCAAGAAACTGTGGTGTCCAGGGAATTGACTATGGAAGATCTAGGTTTAAAAAATGAGTTGATATCCGATATGGGGGATCAGGAAAAATTTAAATTTGCCTATAATGCGCCCGTTGCAGTCACCGAAGATGGCAATACGGCATATTTCAGCAAGGCTGTATATACAAAGCCGTTGTATGGGGTCTTTTCAAAAAAAGAATTGGTACACAGAATATTCAAAGCGAATAAAGTGGACGGGAAATGGCAAAATATAAAAGAAGTTGCCTTGGCACCCAAGCATTATTCGGCCATCCATCCAACTGTTTCACCAGACGGGAAAAGATTGTTTTTTGCCTCCAATATGCCCGGTACTTTTGGTAAATATGACATTTACGTGGCAGACATACAAAATGACGGTTCCTTTAGTGTAGCTAAGAATTTGGGCAAAAAAGTGAACACGGACGACAACGATCTTTATCCAAAAATATTGGGAGGGTCTTCCTTGGTCTTTGCATCGGAAGGAAGAAAAGGATTTGGTGGATTGGATGTGTATATGGTTCAGGTTGATCAAAGGAAAGTGGGGACTTCCGTTAACTTGGGAACCGATATTAATAGTGTTGAGGATGACTTTTCAATTTTACTAACTGGTAGCAACGGAATGGGGTACGTTATGTCCAATAGAGGTAAAAGTAAAAGTACCCCTCAGAGGGTGGCATTTACCTATTCCAAAGAAAAAAAGGACAGGCTATTGGAAAAAAGGCAATTCAATATCTTGGAAAGTATTGATGACAAGGCCCAAATTAATTATTCAAATACTGTTTTTGAGGAGTAAGTCTTTCCCATATAAAAATAGCTATAGTAATGGATAATTTAAAAAGCAGTAATACTATGATAAATTAACAGTAAGAATTTACTTACAATATTGTAATTTGGTCCTCTATATTTTTTTGGACCATTTCAATCTAACTTTTTAAAGCCCAGACCAGGTTGGAGGTCAATAGGAATTGAATGATCCAAGTTAAGCGAGAGACACGCACTATATGATTATAAGAAATAAATTATGATCTGAATAACACAAATTTTCCCCCTTGGATGAACTGCAGAGTTGCCATTTTTAAGAAGGTATTACTCCTAATATTATTTTGCATTGCACTCTGCAATGCTACTGCATTTTGTCAAGAGGCCAATTCCGATTTTAATTCCTCTACCTCCTACCACAATCAATTGGTCTACAACAGGTTTTTAATAAATCCTGCCTTTTCATTGGTAAGGGAGAACAAATCCTACGTTAATATTCTACACCAAAATCAGTACGCCACCTTTAATGACAATAATCAAAATTATTTTCTGGGTTTTGGCAACAAATTGAACGATAATACCGCCATGGGTCTAGGTGTCTATACCAATCGTTCGGGGGTTATGCAGGAATTTGGGTTAAACGCCAATTATGCCACTGCGGTACAATTGGGACGGAACAGTAAGTTGAGTTTCGGAACCAATGTCACTTATCTCAATGCAGGGATCGATAAAAATAGGATTATTGCTTCGGAAAACGACCCGGAAATATTGGATGCCAGAAACGAGACGCGGTTGGCCCTACAGCCAGGGGTGGTACTTTCCATGGGGCAGTTGGATTTTGGACTATATGCCCAAGACCTTATCAGTTATAATCAAACGACCAATAGCGTTATCACCGATTTTAGCGAAAATGCCCTGAAGGCATCGGTGCAATATACGCATGAACTTGACGCTAGAAGGGGATTGTTTACCAATGGCAGAATTATGCCTTTGGTACAGGTCCATAGGGATGAAGAAGAGAATTTTTCTATAGCGGGATCGGTATTGTTGGACTTGCCGGATTATGGCTGGGTCCAGTCGACCCTGGATGATAGGTACGGCCTGTCCGTGGGATTGGGATTTAATCTTGGTAAAAAGATGACCTTGGGATACGTATTTGAAAAGAATTTTTTAAAATATGGGGCCAGCCTTGGTTGGAACCACGAATTATCCTTGGCCTACACATTTAAAAATGATTTCCCCGAAACTAGAAGGCCTATAGTAAATTCAACCTATAGAAAACCAACCTCATCCAAAAAAAGAAAATCGGACCCCGTTGTAAAAAATTACCAAAAAGAGATTAAAAAACTGAAAGCTGAAATACGGAGAAGGGATCAGGACATAAAATTAAGTGATCGACCATATTCAGAAACGACAGAAGATGATTATACCGTTAACGAGGGTTCTGGGAATCAAATGTTAAGATTAGGCTCCGGCAATGACAGTGGTAGCGCTAGTAATTGCGAATGTCAAAGCACATTGGCGTACCAGAATCACTTGCTTTTAAAAGAGCTGCTTAAAAAGCAATATGCAAATAATGACGACTCCAAAGATCATGTAATAAACCTTACTGTTAATACCGCCAATGCCGATAATGTTGATAAAACAGAGAAAAATGATGCCTGTCAAAACACCCTTGCCTATGAAAATCGGTTAATATTGGACGGACTTATATTACGACAAGACTCGTTGGAATCTGCCAACAAAAGGGAGATTGATAAAAGGTTCGATATGTTGGTACGTATACTGAAAGACGAAATAAGGCAGAACATGAAAACCGACCTTCAGAAATTAAATAGTGAAGAATACGAAACCGCTGTAGCCGATATCCAAGAAAAAACGATATATAAAATTAATAATGCGGAGAAAAAAGATTACACCAAGTTGCCTATAAGGATGGAGCAGCAATCTGGCATAGCTGGTGTAAAGACAGGTTATTATTTGATAGCCAACGTTTACAAGAATAAGGAAAACGTGGATTCCTTTATAAGCGACCTTAAACACAAGGGAATTGACGCCAAACATTTTTTTAATAAGGAAAATGGTCTATACTATGTGTATTTGGCAGATTACAACCTGAAGAACGAGGCGGAAATGGCCTATACCACAGACTTGGATGGTAAGTATTTCAGTGAAAAGTGGATTATGAAAGTCAATAATAACACGGCAACGGCCGAGACTTTATTCGAAGACGGGGAATAGCCGGCCGAACGCTCTGTATTGTAAATATCCAATAGGAAGGGCTGTATTGTTAGTATTGTTCATACAAACAAAGGTTTGCAAATTCTGGAAGAATTTTTGACCACTATTTGTTTTTAAATGTACTCCCTCCCTACCCTTGTCATGGCTCGGCTATTTGGATAACTTTCGTGTTCCTATGTCCTTCAATATGACCTACTTATCCTATTGGTTTGCTTCCAAGTGGCAAGCAATTGAAGTTGTAATAATACATTTAAATTGGCTAATTTTTATGAATAATTCATAATTAACCTTATAAATTAATTTTGTAGGAAAATACATCGACTATTTATGCAGGTTCTAATTTTTATACTTATATTTAACTTTTATTAACATAACTTTAGGCTTTAAAATTTGATAGTTCAAGACAAACCACAATTGTATGCGATTTACCTACGGTCTTAATACGAAATTTATCAGTGTGTTTTTTGCTACCAAATACGAATACAAATAGAAATAATAGTAACACCCCAAATCACCAAAACATGAAAATTCAATCTACCCCATTAAGTAAAGAAAGGAATAATAGCGTATCCCTAATGGGCACCAAGAGTTTCTTTTAATATTGAATTCAAGTATTGCGCTAGAATTTTATTGGCACCGCCAAAGGGTATAATACCCCGAGGCTTGCCTCGAAAATTAAAGTTCGTCTCCTACGAATGCCTCGCGGGCTTGCCTCGAGGTAGTTTACTAACATTAAAATAAAAAAATTCCCCAAACCTCCTTTAATATGAAATCCAATCTCCTAAAAATTATCGTTATAGATGATGATCTGTCTTTACATGATGCCTACAAATACTACTTTAAAACTTATAAGGAATATACCCTTGCTGGAATATATGTTTCGGTAAAGGAAGCGTTATTGGATTACGACAATGTTCTGCCCGATATTATTGCTTCGGAAGTGGCTATGCCCGATGGTTGCGGTATTGAAGGTATTGGACATTTTCGGAAAAAAGATCCTGAAGTAAAAATTATTATGATAAGTGATCAAAATGATTTTGAGATCGTAAAAAGAGCTTTTAAAAATATGGCGAACGGTTATCTATCCAAACCTGTTGGCATAGATAATCTGTACCATGCCCTTAATGCAATAAAGTATGAAGGTGCTACCATGAGCAACGATATTGCCAAGAAAATAATATCTATGTTTCAAAGAAAAACCCAGGCATCATTTTCCGAAAGGGAAAATCAGATTATTGACTATTTATGTCAGGGAGCTACCTATAAGACTATTGCGGAGAATTTATATGTTACGCCGAGCACCGTTAATTTTCATATTCAGAATATTTATGTAAAATTAAATGTAAATTCAAAATCCGAGGCCTTGTCCAAATTGAGGGAAATGGAAAATTCTGCGCAACTGATCTAAAGGGAAATAATTGGAATGATTAAATAGTTACTCTTAATTATAGAGGTTGTTCTTAACATTTGCCTGGTTTATTGAAGTATCCCGTAGACTATCTTTGGCAGTGGTGTAGCTAGTTGAACCACAAGGAAAGTATAGGCCCATTTAGATCAAAGCCCTATAATTAAAAAAAGATGCCCTTAGGCACCTTTATACTCTTTTAGAAGAATATTTATTACGAATTCATTGCTGAGATAATAAACTCTTTGAATTCCTTGGAAATAGGTATCAGGGTATTGTTAATCAATATATCCTTGGAGTTGATGGCATCAATATGGTCTACGTTGACAATATAGGATTTATGTGCCCTATAGAATTTTTGCTGTGGTAGTTTCTCCAAGTAATCCTTCAGCGGGGATCTAACCAAAAACTTTTTATCTACAGTATTTACTTCTAAATAAACATTATCTGCTTTAATAAATTGTATATCCCCAAATTGGATTCGATAGTACAAATGTTGTTTTTTAACGAAGATGGAATCCTTTAATACCTTATTGGACATAAGTTTATCATCTTCTTCTTCCTGATTTTCCGATGCCCCATTGTTCTTGACCGAAGTAAAGTTGGAGAGCGCAATTTCGATGGAAGTATATAAATCCTGCTGCTCAAATGGCTTAACCAAATAGCCATTGGGTTTCACAGTCTTTGCATTTTCAACAGTGGCCCTATCGGAATTTGAAGTAACAAATATAAAGGGGATATTGTAGTTCTCCCTGATATGCTTGCCCAAATCAATTCCTGTTTTATCGGACGCCAAGATAATGTCGATTAAAACCAGGTCAACTTCCTTATTTTTTAAGACTTCAACAGCCTGTTCGTAAACAATTACATTGTCCACGATTTCGTATCCAATCTCTTCCAACATAGATTGCATATCATCTGCAATTATTACGTTGTCCTCTACAATAAGAATTCTAATTGGTTGTTCCAAAGTGCATTTTTTTGATTGGTTATTATCTCAAAATTACGAAAAATTATTAAAACTAAAATAAAACAGAATCGACAATAAAAAAGTGCTCAATGCCAGCTTTTTTAATTCGGGATCCAGTAGAACCGTATTCTTAAGTTTCCACATTTTGTTAAGATGCATAAATATAGGTACAAAAGCTAATAAATGGATGGCATTTTTCCAATTCTCGTAATGAATTATGGTAAAGGCCAAGATGCTTATAAAACTGAATACGATTAGGAAAACATGGTATATCTTGCCATTTTTAATACCCATTTTCACGACTATTGTGTTTTTATTGGAATTCTTATCCGACTCATAGTCCCTTAAATTGTTAAGATTAAGGACTCCCGTACTCAATAGGCCTATAGCTACTGCCGGAAAAATGGACATGGCATAAAGAGTTTTGGTGTAAAGAAACATTGAACCCATAACCCCTAGTAGACCAAAAAAAAGAAATACGAAAACATCCCCCAGTCCCTTATATCCATAGGCCGATGATCCAACTGTGTATTTTATGGCGGCCCATATACTAAATACACCTAAAGCTCCAAAAATTACCGTGAAAAGTAGGTATTTAGTACCAAATGCAACATATAAAAGGGCTATCGTTAAAAGGGCACATATAATAATAGATATAATAATACCCATTTTAAGCTCGTTCCGGGACAATTGTCCGCTTTGAAGTGCACGCTTGGGCCCTACTCTGTTTTCATTATCGGTACCTTTAACGCCATCGCCATAATCATTGGCAAAATTTGAAGTAATCTGGAATCCGACAGTGGTTAATAAAGCCAAGACAAAAATATCCCAACTAAATTGGCTGTACATACTTGCAAGTGCCGTGCCTACAATAATTCCTGACAACGAAAGAGGAAGTGTCCTCAATCGGGCCGCACCTATCCATGCTCTTATTTTTGGCAATTTAATATGGGTCTTCTATTTCTAAACGCTTTCCTTCTTTGTAAGAGGCAACGAATGCATCCTCAAAACCCATTTTTACCAATTGGAACCTGAATGACCTGGCTTCTTCCAAAGTTTCGAAATTTCCAAGGGAGTAAGAATAGAAGGGATTGGTTTTAACAAATATTGTATTGTTAAGTGATTCGGACGCAAGGGTTATGTTGTTGTCCACAAAGGATTTAACCTGTACGGAATAAATTTTTTCTTTATCCAAAAACTTTTTGGCTAAATAAAACTCCTTCACCAAACTAAGTTCTTCGTTCTGCTCCTTAAGATTGTCTATTCTTGCTTTTATGACCTCCAAACTATCTATGGACACCAAAAGGTTATTCCCCATATTATTTCTACTTTCATAATTGGAGGACCTAATAAATCCGGCATTGTACGAGAAAATGGCCAGAGTACCAATTAAAAAAAGCACGGTAATACTACCGAATAGATTTCGTTGTATCTTACTGCGCTTTAATTCCTTGTTCTTGTATTTTATCTGATCCAACAGACGCTCATTAATAATTTGGGCCTTGTCTATGTCTTTATGCAATTCCAATAAATCACTTTCCTCAATGAATGGCATAGTATAAATTGTTTAGGGGATGAGTTCTAAAATTAGTAAAAATAAATCGACTATATAACTTTTTAAACTTGGTTGTTGTAAAAGTAATGGTTTTTGTTGCAAAACGACAAATAATTAAAACGAAAATCCATAAATAATTGGACACCATTTAATTAAAGATTGCTATTTAAAGCTAGTTGCTTATAGCAAGTTTATACTATCTGGCTTAATCTCTATCTTTCTTTCCTTGTACAAAGCCCCTATCCCCTTTTTAAAAGTCTTCTTGCTCATCTGCAAAATTCTTTTGATATCCTCCGGGTCCGACTTGTCGTGTAAATTTAATACCCCACCATTGGAGACAAGTTTGTCATAGATTAGGTTGGCTGCCGGCTCTAAACTTTTATAACCTATAGGCTGCAGGCTGACATCAATTTTGTTGTCCGGTCTAATATTTTTAACATACCCCTTTATCTTGTCCCCGACGGCCACTTTTTTGAAAATTTCATTGGAGTAGACCAATCCTTTGTGCTTATGGTTGATGATTACTTCCCAGCCCAAATCGGTCAGCCTTGTAACTACCAGATCTACCTCGTCCAATGCATTCACTGTTAAGTCGTCATTGGATAAAAATTTATCCAGTTTGTTGGAAGCTACCAATCTATCTGTTTTTTCATCCAAATAGCAGTAAACAACGTACCATTGGCCTTCCTGCATTTTATTGCGCTGTTCTCTAAATGGCACCAACAAATGTTTTTCCAACCCCCAGTCCATAAATGCACCGTATTCGTTTACTTCGGCAACCTGTAATAGTTGAAACTGATCAACCGTCACATAAGGAACCAATGTGGTAGCCACAATTCGTTCTTCGTGGTCTAGATAACAAAATACTTCAATGCGGTCTCCGATCTCAAATTCCTCTGGAACATATTTATTGGGCAATAGAACATCATTACCCTCGTCATCGCCCAAAAAGAGACCCACTGTGGTATCCCTAAGTATTTCTAAATTATTATATTTCCCAAGTGCTATCATTCGGCAAAAATACGTTTAAAATAAATCTCAATAAAAAAAAGCCGCTCTTTTTAAAGGCGGCTCAAATATTATATACAGCGGGTACCATTATTTATAGACGGACTCCTTTTTAAAGTGCTTGGCCAACATGTAATAAACTACTGCCCTATGCTTACTCTTCACGGAACTACCGTATTTATCTGTCACAGATTTGATGGCATCCATTAATTGAGGGCTATCTTTTAGTCCAAGTTTTTTAATCAGGAAATTATTTTTAACCGTTTGCAATTCTTTATCATCCGACCCGGACACTTTTGATGCATCCATGTTATATATGGAAGGTCCTAATCCTATCGTCACCTTCGTCAGTAAATCCATATTAGGTGTTTCACCAAATTTGTCCTTGATGTCTGCCGCATATTTTTCGATCAATTCATCTCTTTTGCTCATAATATTAAATATTCTTAATGATTAGATTAATATCCTTCTAAGATATGAAATCAAAATAACTAAGCAAAATATTGTCATTCAATAATCTTGGCGTTTTTATTTCCAGGATTTTGGGTTTTTCTGATTCGTTATAAAAGTTCTTCATGGCCTTGTTTAAGTCGGTTTTATTGGAAACAGATTCAAATTTAAAGCCATACATTTTGGCCAGGGATTGTAACTTAAGCGTATGGGTTGTCTCGAAAAAGGTGTTAAAATTGTCTGTTTCCTCTTTACCGGGCAGGATCCTAAAAATGCCACCACCATTATTGTTAATGACAATTATCCTAAAACTTGGCTTAATATAATTATTCCATAAACCATTGCTGTCGTATATAAAACTTAAATCGCCTGTAATCAACAAGGTTGGATTTTGCTCGTAAATTGAAGCTCCTACGGCCGTTGAAGTACTCCCGTCTATACCGCTGGTACCTCGATTACAGTAAACACGGATAGAGGGCTCCAAATCGAATAATTGGGCATATCTCACCGTAGAACTGTTGGACAATTGTAGCTGGTAGTTTTTCGGAATGCTTCCCAAGGCCTTGTGGAACACCCACATGTCCGAAAATGGTATTTCCAGTAAGTACTGTTTTCTTTTTACCCTGTAACGATCCCTCCTTTTCGCCCAATACTCGTAATAGGAGCCTTCCTTGGCCGAGGTGTCTGTCAAAAGGTTTTTAAATAGTTCATTGGGACTTGTTTTAAAATGTTTATTTAGACAAAAAAAGGTATTATACGCTTTTTTGGGATTTACGTGCCAATGCATAAGCGGGGAATAATCCCTTAAAAAGGCTTTTATTTTTTTCGAGACAATCAGTCCTCCAAAGGTTAGGACAATTTCGGGACGGAGCATTTGGAACAATTCGTCCTTGTTGGCGGATTTCTCAATGGGAGCTATGATACTGTCTATATTGGGGAAAAAGTTGGGGTGGAATATATTGGAGGTGCATTCTGTAAGTACCACAACCGTTGGGTCTTTTGCCAGCATATCCAAATAGATTTTTTCAACTTCGTTAGGCGCATTTACCCCTACCAAAACCATTTTCCGTGAAGCGTTTTGCCAGCGATCAATATATTCCTTCCATTCTTCCTGGCCATTTTTAGCCTGGACCTCCAACAAATCAATTTGTGGCAAAATTGGGGATTCATCCATTGTATCATATAAAGGCTCTTCGAACGGAATATTTACATGTACCGGAGTATTATTGGCAATGGCTATGTTTAGAGCCTTGTTGAGAATCTTATCATTGTATTTTTGAACCAGGGCCTGGGATTGCTCAACGGTATGGCCCGCCAATTGAACAGGGTCATATTTCCGTACTTTATGGGTAGCATGGCAGACATCCTGCTTGAGGTTTGCCGAATACCCAATATGATTTTCAAACACATTGTTCTGTCTTATGGTTTGTCCGTCCCCAATATCAACTTTATAGGATGGCCTGTCCGCAGAAATAACAATAATGGGTATATCGCTATAGAAAGCTTCCGCAATGGCAGGATAATAATTGAGCAAGGCGCTTCCGGAAGTGCACAGGATCGCAGTAGGCCGTTTTAGTTGTTGTGCTATGCCCAGGGCAAAAAACGCAGCACAACGCTCGTCAACAATACTGTAACAAGTAAAAAAAGGGTCTTCCGAAAAACTTATGGTCAAGGGGGCATTTCTTGATCCCGGGGAAATGATTATGTTTTTAACACCGCGTGCCTTGCAGTGATGGACAAGGGACTGTGCTGTGGGAATACTGGAATATTTCATTATTGCAAAATTACAACTCAGGTTTTTCTAAAACCAATACATTGTTGCTTTTTGGTTTATTTTAAAACTATATTTAACATGGTGTTACTTTTGTCCTTGGTCTCCTGCCATTCTTTTTCAGGTACGGACCTGCTCGTTAAGCCGCCACCAACATAAATTTTAACCTTATTTCCCAATACTTGCATACATCTTAAATTCACGAATAAAGAGGTCTTGTTCTTTATGGTCCTGTAAGCCATATTTTCCTGATTTCTTCTTGTTGACGGTCTGCTGATATCTTCCTTGAAATTCAACTCCCCCAAAAAACCGGTATAAAATTGCCGATCATAGTTCTCATTGTCCAATATAAATTCTTTGGCCGCTTTCTTGGGTAGCCCGCAAACGGCAGGTGTTGGATGTAGGGCCCCTATTATTTCTTCAAGCCGCGAATTATTTATGTTCCCGGTCACGGATGTTTTTAGGTGCCAAAGATTCCCCGCTTTAAATGAACTTGTCTCCGATACCTTTAGAGGGGTAGCCTTATCTTCCAGTGAACTACGGATGAACTGGGTCACCATCTGCTGCTCCTCCAGTTCCTTTTCTTGCCAAATAGGTTCCTTGCCTATCCTGTGCAGTTGGGTGCCGGCCAAAGACATGGTTCTAAATTTATTGTTTTCGGTTTCAAGAAATATCTCGGGGGTGGCTCCCAGCCACAGACCAACCCTTGGGTGGAACCAAATATAGCAGAAAGCTTTTGGGTATTGGGTCAGCAAATCGTTGAACATAACAAAGGAGGTCTTGGAGGTTTGCACCTCTATACTTCTGGAAAGGACCACCTTTCTTATATTTCCCGAATCGATACTACTGATCGCCCGTTCTATTAGTTTAAGATAAATATCCTTATCGGCGTCCTGGTCAATAGTTCTTGGTAAAGGATTTCCGGAATGTTTTGGAACCGCCCCAAAGGCTTCGGCAATAGCCTTGTCTTTTCTAATTAACACCGCAGGTCTGTCCCCATCAAAGGGGGCAAAAACAAAACCGCACTCGGTATAGTCGGTTACATAATGTATCTCAGGGTCATTTTGAAAAATTACCTTTACATCACCCTCATTGGGTTTCCTATAAGCCACAAATGGCAGCCCTTTACGATACTGTTCTTTTATTTGATCCAAAAAACCTAGGGACATACTATTTTTTTGATAAGGCAATGGTGGTAAGTTTGCAGATCGAAATTAGCTTACCGTCTTTATCCGTTACTTTGATATCCCAGATTTGTGTAGTACGTCCTTTATGTACCACCTCTGCCCTGGCGTAAACATCACCTTCCTTGATACTCTTGACATGATTGGCCGAAATTTCCAATCCACGAACAAAAAATTCTTTGGTATCCAAAAATATATGGGAAGCCATACTTCCTACACTTTCGGCCAAGGCTACCGTTGCCCCACCGTGTAATACTCCGTCTGGTTGATGAACCTGGGAAGTAACTGGCATTTTCGCCACCAAATAATTCTCTCCCACATCTATGTATTCTATCTTCAAGGTTTCCATTAGGGTAGCCTTGTTGGACTCATTACAAATTTTCAGAATTTTTTCTTTGTATTCGTTCATGAATTATTTTTTTGTAAAATTAAGCATTAGAAATTCAACAATTGCGTTACTTTATCCCTTATCCCAAAATTTATGTCATCAGAAGAAAAACAAATTTCATACACAACGGCCAATACCTACAGTACCATGAATACCTTAAATGAAAAGACAAGGAACGTGTGGATCGTATTTCACGGTATTGGGTTTTTGAGCAGGTATTTTATTAAATATTTTAGTGAACTGCCCAAAGAAGAAAATTATATAATAGCCCCACAAGCTCCCTCAAAGTATTATTTGAACACGGATTTCAAGCATGTTGGGGCTAGTTGGCTTACGAAGGAAAACACGGCCTTGGAAACGACAAATGTTCTGAACTATATGGATAAGCTCTTTGCCACGGAAAAAATTCCCGCCCATTGCCGACTATTGGTATTGGGGTTTTCCCAAGGGGTATCCATAGCTACCCGTTGGACTGCGAAACGTAAAATAGAACTGGATCAATTAATATTATATGCAGGACGAATTCCAGAGGAACTCACTCCAGAGGATTTTAAATTTTTACATACCGGAAATGCCAGGATAAAATTGGTAGTGGGCAACCAAGATCAATTTATAACCAAAGCCCGTCTTGAAAATGAGAAGGAAAAAATGGATTCCCTATTCAATGGAAAAGCCGAATTGATTAAATTTGAAGGCGGACATGAAATAAACAAGGAAGTTTTAATCAACCTAATTAAATGAAAAATGCCACCCCGATCCTGGAAAACGATTTTGTGAAACTGTCGCCACTCTCTTTGGGCAACTACCATTATTTACTTCCTATTGCCGGTCAGAAAAAGCTTGTTCAGTATTCCCCTTCCGATATTGAGACTTCCGAAGCTCTAAAAAATTACGTTGAACAAGCTTTGGAAAAAGAAAGGAGTTTTTTGGCAATGCCTTTCATCATATATGACAAAAAAAATGAAAAGTACGCAGGAAGTACCCGATTTATGAATATCGACCGGAAAAATAAGGTTCTTGAAATAGGTGCTACCTGGATTGGAAGGGAATTTCAAGGCACTGGGCTCAATGGTCAGGCAAAACTTCTCATGATCAATTATGTGTTTAATGAAATGTTGTTCGAAAAGGTTGAATTTAGAATCGACGAGCGCAATGTTCGTTCCCGAAGGGCAGTGGAGAAATTGGGGGCGAAATTGGAGGGTATTTTGCGCAAAAATGTTTACCTGCTGGATGGGTTTAAAAGAAATACCTGTTGTTATGGTATTTTAAAGGAGGAATGGGGCTAACGCTTTGAAGTATCTTCAAAGTGGGGTAAATCCATACTTTTGTAATTAAAAAAAAGATTTAGGATTTGACTTCCTCTATAGGTTCCTTTTCGTAATATTTGATTTTTCTGGTTTTATAAGTGTTGTCCGGGGTAATGATCTGTTTGATCCAGTTGCCCGATTCGTGGCTATCATATTGGTAGATAAATTCTTGGACTTTCACAGATTTACCAACTAGGGTCTTTAGTGAAGTTAGCATACCCTTGTCATTGTACGTGTAAATAAAACTCTCGGTAGGAATAAAGGTTTTTTGGCCCTCGTTGTAGACGAACTTTTTTTCGGAAACTAATTTATTGGAATTGTCATAGGTTTGTTCCAGGGCCTTTTGAGGTAAGCCTTCCAGAAATTCCTTGGTCAGAATCATTTTGTGGACCGTATTGTCTTTTCCTTTTACCTTGGAGGTTCTTATTGATTTGAATATAATATCGTTCAAATAATAAGTAACGGTAAACTCTCCTTTATAAACTTCATATTTCAGGGCAGTTTCATCAATACCGCTGTCATTGATTCGCTTTATGGTAGAAAGCTTGCCATCCTCCCCATAGCTATATTCGTATTGCTCTAAGAATTCCTTGTTATATGAAATTATTTTTTCCGTAATCTTTTTCCCTTCAGTGGTATCCAATTCATAAAAATTGGCAATGGAGGTATTCTTTACAAAAACGCCATCCCTATAATTTTCCAGCCGTTTTTCCAATAGTGCAGATCCATCCAGCTTGTAAATTGTTATGTCGTAATCCGTATCATTATAACGCGTAACTGCCTTTGTAAGAAGGCCATCTTCGTTGAAGGCATATTCCTCTTTTCCATAGTCGGTCGAAACCAAGCAGGATTTAACGGGGCCGTTTAAATCAAAATCTTCCACAGAAAACACTTTTATTTCTTGAGCGGACGTACCTAGAGGGAAGGCAATACCCAGAACAAGGGCAATACGCAAAAGAATATGGATCAAGTAGTTTTTCATCATATGCCAAAATTAGTCTTTAATAAGTCATAATAAAAGCAAAAAAGAAGATAACAATAGCATAGTATTGGGCTTTTGGCCATAATGGACCTATGATATAGTATGGTTTCATTTAATTTTGGTAACCACTAAGTTAGAAAATTGGAAATTTACGTAGAAATTGAAGTCGGTTGTAATTTTGTCCCCAACCATAATAATATAATCAAGACCCATGTTATAAAGGTCTGCCAGCTGTTGGCATTCTATCCAAGACCTAATTTTTATTGGCACCGCCAAAGGGTATAATACCCCGAGACTTGCCTCGAAAATTAAAGTTCGTTTCCTACAAATGCCTCGCGGGCTTGCCCCGAGGTAGTTTACTTTGATGTTTTACAAGGTTCTCCTTTGCTCTAAATTTTACGATTTTGGTAATTAAAGGCAAAGGCAAGGGGTGGTCCAATGGAAATTGAACGGAGCCCTTCCCTTGTTTGTAGGGCGCCAATTCTTTTTCAAACTCTTTATGGCCCGTAGGTGTGGCATAGAATCCGATATGTTTTTTGTGGGCAGCAAAGTACACCAACATACCATGGTATTTATAGGCTGGCATTTTGTAACTTATCAATTCTTCCGCCTCGGGCGCTGCCCTTAGTATGGTATTTCGCAATTTTTCCAAAACCTCCTGCATTTTTGTCGGACAATTGGCAATGTATGTTGAAACATCTTCTACAGTGTTTTTTGAGGTGATCTTGGACATAATGGTTTATTTAGAATTAAAAGTCAATATAATTCCATTAAATTGTTGATTTTTAAACACTTGTATGTTGTGTGTTTAATTTAAGATCCAAAGATTATGCGAAGCATAACTTACATTGATTGGTCTTCGTTGAAGCTGATCATCCATCGAATACCGAACTTGTCAACGAAGCTGCCAAAATAATCGCCCCAGAACATATCATCCATATCCATTTCAACATTACCTCCTATGGAAAGTCCCTTGAACAATCGATCAGCTTCCTCTCTACTTTCTGTAGTCAACATGATATAGGTTTGGCTGCCTGCTTGTAAAACCTGTCCGGCCGAAGGCATAATATCCGAAGCCATTAAAACAGTGTCCTTTGCAATTTGTAGGGAAATGTGCATGGTAAGGTTTTGTTCTTGCTCGGAGAGTTTATCACTTTCAGGGATTTCAGACATTTTCATATTGGCCAAAAACTCGCCTCCAAAGACCGATTTATAGAAATTAAACGCTTCCTCTGCCTGCCCGGCAAAATTTAAATAAGGATGTACTTTCATTACAATTAGGTTTTAGTTGAGAATAATTCTCTTTGGAGTTACATAGTTTGGGTACATATTTGAAACATGGATTTGGGGGATGATTTTATAAAGATAATTCAATTTAGATAATTCCGGGAAGTGAATTGTGACCATAGCTCTACCCTAGGGTCGATTCCTAATTATTGGGTTCGGGGCCTGCCTTTGTCGGCAGACAGGCCTGCCTTTGTCGGCAGACAGGCTTGCCCTGAGGTTTAATACCTTTTATTTGCCCTTGACAGTGCTATATTTGTTAATGGAAAAATGAAAATTTCCAAACTATTGTCAAGAGGACTACACTAATCGTAGTTGATTGAAATACGATAGGTTGGCCAACTTCCAGGTAATATAAAATGTCTGGTTTTTAGGAGGTGCATTTCATTTGTTGAACCTCAAAACCCATTTTTTTTGTCGACATATTCAGGTACTAAATTGCGTCAACCCTTATTGCATAAGGGTTCGGCGATTTATAATAATTTAGAATTAATTTTAGTATAACATACTGTATATTTGTTTCTTATAAAATGCCAAACACTAACCCTGGGCATTAAAGTTGATGGTATTCCTGTGGCCAATGGTAGCGGGAAATTTGGGCTGTTCCCAAACTTTGGTCTTGCTCAACTTTAATACCTTATGGTGGCTTGTTCAAATTTCGACCATGAAAAACACTAAATTAAAATGCATTTTAATAGACGACTCCACCTTACAGCGACGTGCAGTGGCCAAGGTTATAAAGGAACATTCCAAGCTGGATCTTATAAATGAATACGATAATGGTTTGGATGCCAAAAACGACATAGGAAGCAGTATTGTGGATTTAATTTTTTTGGATATTGAAATGCCGGGCTTTAACGGGTTTGAGTTCTTGGAATCCATGGAGCATAAACCTCAGGTTATCCTTGTTTCCGGTAACCCGAATTATGCAATGAAGGCCTTTGATTATGATGTAACCGATTATTTACAGAAACCATTGGATAAAAAGCGCTTCGATGTCTCCATTAGAAAGGCGATCAACAAGTATGAACTTCAAAATGCAGAGGAGGTAGTGCTAGAGTACATATATGTAAATAGTAACCTAAAGAAAACAAAATTAGTCCTGAACGAGATTTTATGGATAGAGGCTTATGGAGATTATGTAAAAGTTATCTCAAATGGAAAAAAGACTTTAGTACTTTCTACCATGAAGGCATTTGCCAAACAATTGCCCAAGGATAAATTTTTGAGAATCCATAAGTCCTATACCGTTAATCTGGAAAAAATTGAAAATTTCAACGGTTCCACGGTAGAGATAAACGAACAGGTCATTCCTTTAAGTAGGCATAAAAAAGAGGCCTTGATCAAGGCCTTGGTGGTAATTGAATAGAACACCCGAAAAGTAAGGCAGAGCCCATATCGGGAAAGCCATTTTTTTTATATCTTTACTGTATAAATGAGCAAAATATTTTCCATAACCCTGTCTCTACTATTGTTGTTCCAAAGTTTTAACTTGGACATGGTTGATGTTGCCCAGTTGGATGATTTCTTGGCCCATGCCCAGTTCCATAAACAAAAATACGGTGACAATTTGTTGGTTTTTATCTCAAAACATTATGGGGAACTTAAAACCCAGCACAATTTGGAACATAAGGAAGAACATGAGGATCACGAAGATTTGCCCTTTAATCATCAAACCTGTTCCCATTTCTCCATTGCCTTTGTAATGTGCGGCGCTGATTTCGCGGTTCTTAAAACGCCTCAGGTGGCAGATACCACTTCAAACTTTTTTTATCAAGAATCGTATCGCCAAATAGAAAATTCCGACATTTTTCAACCCCCCAAGACTGCATAATTCATTACTGATTTAAATCATTATTTAACAAGTTGTTTTTCAATAGCTTGTAATCTTTATTATCTATGAATTATGTTATCCAATATTATACTATTCAGTGTAAAGAACAAATTGATTGTTTTTTTACTAACAATATCCATTATAGGTTTTGGATTGTATTCCTTGACCCAAATACCCATTGGGGCCGTACCCGATGTAACCAATAATCAGGTACAGGTAATAACCACTTCCCAAAATTTGTCCACCCAGGATATGGAGCAATTCATAACCTATCCGGTGGAATTGGAAATGGCCAACCTACCTGGCGTTATTGAAATTCGTTCGGTGTCAAAATTCGGACAGTCGGTGGTCACCATTGTCTTTGAGGATAAGATGGGGACTTTTTTGCCACGGCAGTTAATTTCCGAAAAATTAATATCGGCTTCCGAGAAAATACCCGAAGGTTTTGGTACTCCCCAAATGGGCCCGATCACCACTGGTCTTGGCGAAATTTATCAGTACATTCTGGATACCAAGCCGGGGTATAGGGACAAGTATTCCGCTATGGACCTTCGTACTATCCAAGATTGGGTGGTTAAGAGACAGCTGTCTGGAATTCCAGGGGTTGTGGAAGTAAATACCTGGGGTGGCTATTTAAAACAATATGAAGTGGCCATAAATACCCAAAAGCTGCACGCTATGAATATAACCATTGCCGATATATTTACGGCCTTGGAGAAAAATAATAGTGTTTCGGGCGGTGGCTACATCGAAAAAGTAAACCAGGCCTACTTTATTCGGGGAGAAGGACTTATTTCCTCGCTGGGGGATATTGAAAACATTGTGGTTAAATCCACCAACAACCTTCCCATTTATATTAAGGATGTAGCACAAGTTGGTTACGGAAGTGCCACGCGTTTTGGGGCCATCACTGGAAATGGCGAAGGGGAAAAGGTTTTGGGACAGGTAATGATGCTCAAGGATGCCAATTCCAAAAAGGTTATTGAAGCGGTTCATGAGCGCATAGATGCAATTTCCAAAACCTTGCCTGAAGGTGTTTTCATCAATGGATTTTTGGAACGTAGCGAGCTTATAGGCAAAACAACTTTCACCGTAGCGGAGAATTTGATCTTGGGCTGTTTGATCGTTATTTTCGTCGTTGTCTTGTTGCTGGGGAATCTTCGTTCGGGTTTGGTCGTAGCTTCCGTAATTCCACTTTGTTTGTTATTTGCCCTTTCCTTAATGTACATTTTTGGGGTAGATGCCAATCTTATGAGCCTTGGGGCCATAGATTTTGGGATCATTATAGATGGCGCGGTTATTATTGTTGAGTTCATAGCCTTTCAAATAACCGCTAAAAAGAGTGAATTGCAACTGCTCGGCGCTAAGGCCCAACAGACTTTAAAAAATGAAATAACCATTAAGGGCGCTTCCAAAATGATGAACTCGGCCATCTTTGGACAACTGATCATATTAATCGTATTTATTCCCATTTTGTCCTTAAGTGGTGTAGAAGGAAAGATGTTCAAGCCTATGGCACTAACCTTTAGTTTTGCTTTAATAGGTGCAATGATCCTGTGTTTTACCTATGTGCCTGTAGCAGCTTCAATATTTATTAAACCCTCTACCGCGTCCCCAAGAAACATTTCGGTACGCCTTATGGATTTTCTAAATAGATCCTACGATCCCATTATTCGTTGGGCCCTTAAAAAGAAAAAAATGGTGTTGGCCATTTCTGTCTTGCTATTGGGGGGGTCCATATATTTATTTACCACTATGGGAGGGGAATTTGTTCCCACCCTGGACGAGGGGGACTTTGTTATACAACCTGTTTTGAAGACCGGGACATCCTTGAGCGAAACGGTTAAAATTACCACCAAGATAGAACGGATACTATTGGATAATTTTCCAGAGGTAAAACAGGTGGTTACCAGAATTGGTGCGGCCGAAGTGCCCACGGACCCTATGTCTATGGAGGAGAGTGATGTTATTATCATCCTTAAGCCCAAAAAGGAATGGGTTTCTGCAGAAAGTAAGGATGAACTGGCCGATAAGTTTAAGGAGGCCTTGGCCGTAATCCCGGGAATGGAGGTGGAATTCACCCAGCCCATTGAAATGCGCTTTAATGAACTAATAACGGGAGTGCGTGCAGATATCGCCATTAAAGTTTTCGGCGAAGATTTGGAGATCCTTAATAAGAAAGGGAATGAAATAAAAAATTTGGTCAAGAATGTTGATGGGGCCGCGGACATAACGGTAGAGAAAATTGCAGGACTTCCGCAAATGAACGTAAAATTTGACCGCGCCAAGATAGCTAGGTACGGTCTTAATATTGCCGATTTAAACAGTATTATTTCCATGGGGTTTGCAGGTGCCAATCTGGGGAGTGTCTTTGAAGGGGAAAAACGATTTGATCTTACCCTAAGGCTGGATCAAAAAAGTAGACAGGACATTACCAATTTAAAGAATTTGTATGTGGACACCCCGTTAGCGGGTAAAATTCCCTTAGGGGAGTTGGCCCAGATATCCTACACCACCGGAGCGGCCAAAATTTCCAGGGACGATACCAAACGTCGGATCGTTGTGGGTATCAATGTGAGGAATAGGGACCTTCAGTCTGTAGTGGACGACGTTCAAAGGCTCATCGAGGAAAATGTAAAACTTCCTATAGGTTACACCATCACCTATGGAGGGCAGTTCGAGAATCTACAAAGTGCCAAGGATCGTTTAAAAATTGCCGTACCAGTGGCGTTGGTCCTCATTCTAATATTGCTCTATTTTGCGTTTAAATCTATAAGGGAAGCATTGATTATTTACTCGGCCATTCCTTTGGCAGCTGTAGGTGGTATACTCCTTTTATTTGTAAGGAACATGCCATTTAGTATTTCTGCGGGAGTTGGCTTCATCGCCCTTTTCGGAATTGCTGTCCTTAATGGGATTGTATTGATAGAACATTTTAAAGAACTTAAACACCAAGGTATGGAAGATTCTGATGAGTTGATTATCCAAGGCTCCAAAGATAGATTGAGGGCGGTTTTGCTTACTGCATCCGCTGCAGCACTTGGTTTCCTTCCAATGGCTATTTCCACCAACGTTGGGGCAGAGGTGCAAAGACCACTTGCCACCGTGGTTATTGGGGGGCTTATTACCGCAACCATTCTAACATTGGTAGTACTGCCTATCCTCTACTCTATTTTTCATTTAAACGATGAACACAAGGAGTTACAAATTAAAGGCAGCTCAAAGATACTGGGAATTATTATACTGTTTATGGTGTCTGCCACATCGGTTCAAGCACAGGAGGAAGGACTTAATTTTGAGGAAATACGTGCAATGGCACTCAAGGGGAATTCTGGTCTAAAAGCATCTAAATTAAAAGTAGATGAATCCAAGGCACTGATAGCAAGTGCCTACAACTTTGACAAGACAGAGTTCTATTATCATTACGACCAAAATAACTTAGCCTTTAACGACAAACCATTGAAGGTATTCGGTGTACAGCAAAATTTCCTTTTCCCAACCGTATATTTTGCTGCCAAAGGAGTAAATAAAGCCAATTATCTTATAGAAAGTAGTAATTATGAGCTGAAAAGGCAAATTCTGGAACAGGAATTGGCGTCTAGCTATCATGAACTGCAATATGCCAGACAAAAGGAAAAGACCTATAGTGAATTGAATCGGATGTATGAACGCTTTTCCTACTCCGCACAAAGAAAGTTTGAATTGGGGGAGAGTAATTATTTGGAAAAAATAACGGCCCAGGCCAAGCAAAGGGAACTTCAGACACTTTATGAAAAAGCCATTGAAGATGTTAAGCTTGCCTATAATCAGTTGATTAAAGTGGTACAACCAGATTCTACCTTGTTGGTCAATACCCTGCCTATGGAAAAACTACAGTTAAAGGATATCAATATCGAGGAAAATGTTGGTATGGCCTACTTTGAAAACAGAAGTAAAATGTTCGTAGCCAAAAGTAATCTTGAACAACAGCATTTATTGCCCGATCTGAACTTCAATTATTTCCAGGGCACCAATTCCAATTTGGGAGAGAATCTCCAAGGTTTTCAATTGGGTATCAAAATTCCATTATTTTTTAGTGGTAACGCCTCAAAAATAAAGGCCGCCAAAATAGCCAAGGATATTTCCCAAGCCGAAGCACAGGATTACCGGGTACAGCTTAGGGTCAAGTACGATTCACTAATGGGACAGTTAAAAAAGTATCAAGAGGTACTGTCCTACTATGAGACCGAAGGTCAGGGTCTTGCCGATGAAATTATTAAAACTGCGACCTTAAGTTATCAAAGTGGGGAAATTGACTTCTTCCAATATATCCAAAGTATGGAAAATGGCTATAATATAACCCTTGCCTATCTGGAAAATTTAAATGCCTATAATCAAACGGTCATTGCAATTAATTTCATAAACCTATAAAATAAAGACTATGTCACGTATACTATATATTTCGCTTTTATCCATCCTTTTGTTCAATGTTATGGGCTGTGGGGATTTTAGTAATAAAGATAATGACCAAGGCGTTTCGGAGGAAAGTGCCGATAATGCAAATACCATAAAGGTTACAAGAGCTCAATTTGAAGGAGAAGAAATGGCGTTAGGGAGTCTTAGCCAGCAAAATTTTCCGGTGGTGGTGGAGGTTACGGGTACTATAGATGTCCCACCTCAAAACAAGGCAATAGTTAGTGCCTTTTCTGGCGGATATATAAAAAGGACTCCCCTTTTAATAGGTAATAAAGTAAAAAAGGGGCAACCCTTGCTGAGCCTGGAAAATCCGGAATTCGTTCAAATACAACAGGAATATCAGGAAAGCTTTGAACAGCTAAGCTACCTTAAATCGGAATATGAAAGACAAAAAAGTTTGGTTGCCGAGCAAATAACCTCACAAAAGAATTTTTTAAAGGCGGAGAGCGAATATAAACGCACTCTTGCCAGGTATAACGGTTTGGGACAAAAGCTTAAAATGCTAAATATCTCTCCAGGAAATGTGGAAAAGGGAATAATTGTATCCGAAGTAACCATCTTCGCCCCTATTGATGGCAGTATCACCAAAGTAAATGTTAGTAAGGGTATGTATGTGTCCCCTTCAGATGAAATAATGGAGATCATAAATACGGACCATATTCATTTGGAATTATCCGTGTTTGAAAAGGATGTTATGAAAATCAAAAAAAATCAAAAAATTCGCTTTAGGATTTCAGAGGCCTCACAAGAATATTATGAGGCGGAGGTATATTTGGTCGGTACTTCTATTGATACTGACAGTAGAACCGTGAAAATACATGGCCATTTACATGATGATGAAAATCACAATTTTGCTGTAGGGATGTTTGTAGAAGCTACCATTATTACCGAAAATAGGGTTATGAAGGCTTTGCCCAGTGAGAGTGTTGTTACCATGGACAACAAGCAATATGTTTTATCACTGGTTTCCGAAGACAATGAGGTAAATGTTTTTAAAACAAATCGGGTACAGACGGGTGACGGTTATAACGGTTATATAGCCATCACCGATGTTGGCGAACTTAAGGATAATGACCAGGTAATCGTTAAGGGTGGATTTAATTTGTTGGGCGAGACTGCTGGTCATGATCACTAACCATCTTGGCATACACAATAGTCGACCAGAAATGTAAAAACTGTTTAAAATACATTTCTGGTCAGCTAGTATTGTGCATTAGAACTTTCTATTTGGCGAAAAGCCATTTATGTCCATAGATGTTTTCTTGTCCGAAATTATTTCCGAGACCAGTTGTCCTGTAACCGGTCCTAGGCTCCATCCCATCATGGAATGTCCTGTGGCAATGGTTAAATTTTTTAAGGAACTACATTTTCCAATATAGGGCAGGCCGTCTGGAGAAACTGGGCGTAGACCGCTTTTGGCATCCCCTATTTCTTTGGTGTTGATTTCTATTTCAGGATAAAACTGGGAGACAGCCTTGGCAATGGCCTCAACACGTTGTTTTTTAATAATATCGTTAATTCCCGAAAATTCCATGGTGCCTGCAAAACGGGTATATTCTGCCATTGGAGTTACCGCTACCTTGGCTTCCATTAGAATGGCGGGAATGGTAATCCCGGTAGGTCTTGCTACATTTATACTATATCCCTTTCCTGCCTGTATGGGAAGTTTAAGGTTCATTTTCTTGGATAATTTTTCACTCCAAGAGCCTGCCGCCAATACAATTTCTTCAGGTGAATACTGGGTCTTATCTGTAATTACGGTGGTTATTCGGCCATTATCGGTCACAATATCGGTAACCTCCTCATTGGTTTTTATGATTACACCGCTTCGCTTTAAATAATCCAACATTTTTTTCATGAACTCGGTCGGAGTGGTATGTCCATCGCACTCATAATGAACGGCTCCCTTAACATCCATGGTAAGGTTGGGTTGTAATTTGTTCAACGCTTTTTTGTCCAAGGAATTAACTTCCAGGCCTAAATAGGAAGCCTTTTTAGCGACCTCCATTTCATGTTCTCCTTCTGCGTCGGTTTTATACAACATTAATAAGCCCTTTCTTTCCAGCTGAAAATCCCCTAAATCCCCAGTGTTTTTAATAGCAGTGAAAAGTTCCCTGCTCAATATGTTTATCTCCTTGATCAGGGGAATGGCCAGAGCAACCTTTTCCTTAGTGGAGGATTTATGGAAATACCAGGACCATTTAAAAAAATCGGTATCCCAACGGGGTTGCATATAAAATGGACTGGATGAATTGAACATCCATTTAATGCCTTTTAAAATCATCCCAGGGGAAGCAAGGGGAATAATATGGCTGGGGGTAATATATCCAGCGTTGACAAAGGAGGCTCCCGAGCTAATATCAGATTTGTCCAATAGGGTAACATTATGGCCCTCTTTATGTAAAAAGTAGGCAGAACAGAGTCCTACTATTCCCCCGCCAATAATCAATACGTTCTTTTTCATTCTATATTACTTGAAAACCGTGGGCATAGGGATCATCATCATCAATAATGATATTGTTATAGCCGTAAACCTGTGCCCAACCCTTAATACTGGGGATAATGGCTTTCATTCCGGCCAAACTAGTCTCTTCTTCCACTTTCCCAACAAATTGGGAACCAATAAAACTTTCATGGATAAACTCATCTCCCACTTTTAGCTTCCCCTTGGCATGCCACTGTGCCATACGTGCAGAGGTTCCGGTACCACATGGAGATCTGTCTATAGCCTTGTCCCCATAAAAAACAGCATTCCTTGCCGTAGCTTCGGGTGATATCGTTTTCCCCGTCCACTCTATGTGGCTCACACTATTGATCGTTGGATTCTCTGGGTGGATAAATTTGTTTGGATATTTGAGGTTTATCTTCTCCCTTATCTCTTGACTGTATTGGACCAATTTTCCTGCAGAATAATCCTGGATACCCTTAAAATTCTTTTGTGGATCAATAATAGCATAATAGTTGCCGCCATATGAGACATCAAAGACGAGCTCCCCTAAATCGGAGCAATCCACAGTCAGTTCGGATGCCGCTAGGTACGATTTAACATTTGTTAATTTTACCCAATCAATCTTTTTGCCTGTTTGTTGATACTGGATATTCACCAAACCAGCAGGGGTTTCCATTCTTATTTTTCCCGGTTCCCTTGGGGTTAGCAGACCTTCTTCTATCCCGATGGTTATTGCCCCTATAGTACCGTGTCCGCACATGGGGAGACAGCCACTGGTTTCTATAAACAGAATACCAAAATCGTTTTCAGGGTCGGTGGGCGGGTAAAAAATACTTCCGCTCATCATATCATGGCCTCTTGGTTCAAACATTAAACCTTTCCGAATCCAATCGAACTCTTTAAGGAAATGCTGGCGCTTTTCGCTCATATTGTTCCCCAATAGATTTGGTCCTCCCCCGGCTACCACCCGAACGGGATTGCCACAGGTATGGGCATCCACGCAAAAAAAGGTCTTCCTGGCCATTAATCTATATTTTCTGTTTGGTATGTTCGCCGTTTACTAGCCTCATAATGTCCAAGGGATTATTATTCCTTAAGGCTTCCGGCAATAATTCTTCCGGCCAACTTTGGAAAGACACCGGTCTTACCCATCGTTTTATTGCCGAGGTTCCAACGGAAGTGAACCTACTGTCCGTAGTGGATGGAAATGGGCCTCCATGCATCATGGATGGGCAAACTTCCACTCCTGTGGGAACTCCGTTGAAGATGATGCGTCCTACTCTATTTACCAGGGCGTTTACTACCTCCGGACTGGATTTTATCTCGGATTCCGTTCCTAGGATGGTTCCGGTTAATTGTCCCTCCAAATGCTGGATTACTGTGGCCAATTCCGATTTGTCCTGACATTGTACAACAATAGAGAAGGGGCCAAAGACCTCCCTGTGTAGCACGGGGTTCTCCAAAAAATCCTTTGCCGCAACGGTCAATACTTTTTGTTCGGCAAAATTGGGATCAACCTGCCCTTTAAAGGAGGCTACTTCTTTAGTGTTGGGTTGGGAGGACAATTCCTTTTTTCCTTTTTCATAACCTTCGTGTATGTTGGGGTGCAACATACAGGTAGGATCCAATTTTTCTATTTCCTTGCCCAAGTGGGTGGTAAAACTATCCATGGCCTGTCCTTTAATGCCAATAATAAGTCCTGGATTGGTACAAAATTGGCCTGCTCCCAACATAATGGAACCCGCGTATTGGGATGCCCATTCGGACCCTTTTTCTTCCAAGGCAGATGGAAGAACCACTACGGGATTAATACTGCCCATCTCCGCAAACACAGGGATCGGCTCTTTTCTTTGTGTTGCCAATCTATATAAGGCCATACCTCCATTGGTACTCCCTGTGAAACCTATCCCTTTTACTTTGGGATGTACGGTTAATAGCTGTCCAACCTCTAAATCACTACTGTTTAGATTGGAAAATACACCATCGGGCATTCCTGTTTTTTTGGCTGCTATGGCTATAGCGGAGGCTACCAATTCTCCGGTACCGGCATGCATGGGATGACTTTTTACAATTACGGGACACCCTGCAGCAAGAGCACTGGCGGTATCTCCCCCAGCGGTGGAAAAGGCCAATGGGAAATTGCTGGCACCAAATACAACTATAGGACCTAAGGGAAGCAACATTTTTCTAATGTCCGCTTTTGGCAACGGCTCCCTGTCCGGCTGAGCGGTATCTATGGTAGCTTCTACCCATGAGCCTTCCTCCAATAAGGTGGCAAAGGCACGAAGTTGTCCCATGGTCCTACCGCGTTCGCCTTTGGCCCTGCCTTCCGGCAAACCCGACTCCTGGACATAAACTGAAATCAGTTCGTCGCCCAAGGCTTCAATTTCACTGGCTATGGCCCTTAAAAATTCTGCTTTTTTTCTGTCCGAGAAAGTGCGATATGTTTCAAATGCTATCGCAGCCTTGTCAATTGCGGCATTTACCTCTTCCTTAGAGGCCTCATGGAAAATCCATTCCGTAGGTTTATTCAATTTTGGATTGAAAGTTGAATATGTTCTACTGTTCTTGGCCGATGTATCTAGTCCAATATAGTTTTTCCCTGTAATCATTGTAAATTTAAATTTTATTTATTCGCTCTATTGAGCTTGAATTTCCTTGACTAAAGTAATACTTTTAGGAGGGTATTAAAAGTATTATTGGTTTAAACCAATTCCGATTTATAATCAGGAAGGGTCGGCCTAGTCTTCATTCCTTCTTCAATAATTCCCAACACCCTTTTTCTTTCCTCTCCCTGAAGAGGTAATCTAGGAGCTCTTACCTGTTCCGTTCCTATGCCGGTAGCCACTTCTGCCAATTTAATGTTTTGTACCAACTGGGGGTTGATATCCAGTTCCAATAAAGGTAAAAACCACCTGTAAATAGCTAGGGCTTCTTGAATTCTCCCGGTTTTTGCCAAGCTATATATAGCTACGGTTTCTGCAGGAAAAGCACAGACCAGACCAGCAACCCAGCCATCTGCACCCATTAGAACACTTTCCAATCCTAAAGTGTCAACCCCTGTAAACACCTTCAAACGGTCGCCAAATCTATTTTTAATCCGGGTAATGTTGGAGATATCCCGGGTAGATTCCTTTACGGCCTGTATGTTCGGCATGGTCAATAATTCTTCGAACATATCCAAAGTTACCTCTATTCCGTAATCTACAGGATTGTTGTATATCATTATTGGCAAATCTGTACTCATGGCCACTGCCTTAAAGTAGGTAACCGTTTCAAAGTCATTCGCCTTGTAACGCATAGGAGGAAGCATCATTAAACCGCTGGCCCCATATTTTTTAGCTTTATATGCGGCTTCAATGGCACCTTTGGTGGTTTGTTCCGCTATGTTTATGATTACTGGGATTTTATCATTGACAATTCTTACTGTCTCTTGTATTAAAATCTTTTTCTCTTCATCGGTCAAGGTACTGGCTTCCCCAAGTGTACCGCCCAGGATAATAGCACTGACCCCAGCTTCCAGCTGTGCCTGAATATTGAGTTCGAACATTTTTAGGTCTAGAGTATCCTCTTTAGTGAATTTTGTAGTAACTGCAGGCATTACGCCTTCCCAATTTATTTGCATAACAAAGATTTTTTAATGAACTACAAAATTAATACAACAATTAGCCTCTTAATAGGGGAATATTAGCCGAAATTGAGATAATATTAACTTGTTGTGGCTTCTTTTTGGAAATAACGTGTTAAAAAATAATGCGAACCTTACCCAATCCTAAACAATGGGAATTTAATCGAACTTGTTCATTTTTCTAACTTTTAAGGATTTGTACCACTTAAATAAGGTCAAGTTTCATAGTCCAAACAGTTTTATAAAAATACTAAGATTCTTTCTTTAAGATTTCCTTATTTTTGGAAAATTCTGAATTAATTAAAAATAGCTGAATGAAAAAGATACTGTTTGTTGCATTAGGACTTTCGTTGGCCTGCAACTCATCGCAAAAAACCATTTCCCAACAAATTGAACCGGTAAAGACCACGGTTGACCCCCAGGTTTACGCGGAATCCATTACAGAAGCCGAATTAAAGGAGCATCTCTATATATATGCTTCGGATGAATTTGAAGGTAGGGACACCGGAGAGCCAGGACAGAAATTGGCGGTTGAATATCTCAAGGATAACTATGTAGAACTAGGTATTCCTGCTGCCCAGTCCGATGGGAATTACTTTCAAAATGTTCCTTTGGTCATTAGTAAGCTGCCCAAGGGGACTGTTTCCATTAATGGGAAGGAATACCAAAATGGAGAAGGTTTGTTGACATTTACAGCTGCCACGGGTAGCTATGATAATATAGTATATGTAAACCATGGCATTGAGGAGGGGGATTACTCGGATTATGCAGGCATGGATGTAAAGGGGAAAATAGTTTTGCTGAAAGCAGGGGAACCTATGAACGCCGATGGAACCTATAGGCTGTCAGGTACCAATGAAAAGTCCGTTTGGAGCAATATGTCCGAATCCATAGGCAAAAGAATGGAATTGGCCTCGAGTAAAGGTGCAATTGGGATAATGTATTTTGACGAGGACAACTATGGTCGCTTTAAAAACAGGTTTAATTTTATGCAGAACAAAGATAGCGGAAGCATGGGCTTGAAGGATGAGGTGCAAAATGATTTTTTTAGCTTTTTTATCGATGCCCTTGTGGCAAATGCGCTTCTCCCTAATATCGAATCCGAAAATACTTCTAAAAATGTTCCCACCAAATTGGTTCTGAATATTGATAGTGACAGTCAGGACGTGGAATCGGAGAATGTAGTGGCCGTAATTAAAGGTACGGAAAAACCCGATGAGTATGTTATTATTTCAGCACATCTTGATCATGTTGGGGTAAATAAGGAGGGAGAGATTTTTAATGGCGCTGACGATGATGGCTCGGGTACCGTTGGTCTTTTAGAGATTGCCGAAGCTTTTAAGAAAGCAGCCGATGCGGGTCACGGCCCAAAAAGATCTGTTGTTTTTCTACATGTGACCGGAGAGGAAAAAGGTCTTTTGGGTTCAAAATATTACGCGGATCACGACCCTATTTTTCCGTTGTCCCAAACGGTAGCCGATTTAAATATTGATATGATAGGGAGAATAGACCCAAAGCGCACGGGAGAAAGGAATTATATTTATTTAATTGGTTCCGATAAGTTGAGTACGGAACTTCATGAGCTATCCGAAGAGGTCAATAAAAAATATATGAATATTGAACTGGATTACACCTATAATGATGAAAATGATCCCAACCGTTTCTATTATAGAAGTGATCACTATAATTTCGCTAAAAATAATATTCCCATCATATTCTATTTTAATGGAACCCACGCCGACTATCACCAACCTGGGGATACACCGGACAAAATAAATTATGACCTCTTGCAAAATAGAATCAGACTGGTTTTTCATACCGCTTGGGAAATAGCCAATAGGGATGCCCGTCTTAAGGTGGACAAAGCAGCCAAGTAATTTAATATAGCTTCTGATGAAGAGGTTTTAAAAGGTGGATGAACTAGTTTTGTCCACCTTTGTTATTAGTGATAATTGTGGCTATTTCTGCTTTAGCCCCTCCCCAGGAATAATATTCCCAAATAGGTGATGATCGGCTAAAGGCCGTTTCGTAAAAAAGTACTGGTTATATTCCAAACATTCACTAACTTTTATGTTGAACATCGTAATTATTACTATATTAATTTCAGTGATTTACAAGATAGTCTTAATTTTGCATGCTAGTAAAAAAGTAGGCAATGGGCCACTTTACGAATATTAAATCTAAGATCATAAATCATAACCCTATAAAATGAAGAAAACGTTATTTGATAAAGTGTGGGATTCCCATGTTGTTCATAAGATTGAAAATGGGCCGGATGTATTGTTCATAGACCGTCATATGGTTCATGAAGTTACCAGTCCGGTGGCATTTTTAGGTTTAAAAAGTAGGGGTATTCCAGTAATGTATCCAGGGCGCACTTTCGCCACTGCGGATCATAATACACCTACCATTAACCAACACTTACCGGTTAAGGATCCGCTTTCGGCCAACCAGTTAAAAGCGTTGGAGGAAAACTCCAAGGCTCACGGTATTTCCTATTGGGGATTAGGGCATGAAAAAAATGGTATTGTGCACGTAGTAGGTCCGGAATACGGGATTACCCAACCCGGGGCTACCATTGTATGTGGTGATTCCCATACATCTACCCATGGGGCATTTGGAGCAATTGCATTTGGCATTGGAACCTCGGAAGTGGAAATGGTATTGGCTACCCAATGTATTATGCAGCAGAAAGCCAAATCTATGCGTATAAATGTTAATGGAAAACTTAGTTTGGGCGTTACTCCCAAAGATGTGGCCCTCTATATTATCTCCAAATTAACAACCTCAGGTGCAACTGGATACTTTGTGGAGTATGCAGGGGATGTTTTTAGGAACATGACCATGGAGGGCAGGATGACCGTTTGTAACCTAAGTATAGAAATGGGTGCCCGTGGTGGGATGATTGCCCCGGATGAAAAAACCTTTGAATATATCAAAGGACGTGAGTTTACCCCTGTGGGTGCCGATTGGGACAAGGCCATGGAATATTGGAAAACCCTTAAAACGGATGAGGGTGCAAGCTTTGATAAAGAAATAACTTTTGATGCTGCCGATATAGAACCTATGATTACCTACGGGACCAATCCAGGAATGGGTATCGGAATTTCCAATGGTATTCCAAAGGCAGAATCTTTGGAGGGTGGTGTTGCCACATATAAAAAATCACTTCATTATATGGCCTTCCATGAGGGCGATAATATGATTGGAAAGCCAATCGATTTTGTGTTCTTGGGGAGTTGTACCAATGGGCGTATTGAAGACTTTAGAGCCTTTGCTTCCATAGTGAAGGGTAGAAAAAAAGCCGATAATGTAACGGCTTGGTTGGTTCCCGGTTCCCATAAGGTGGAGTCCGCTATTAAGGAGGAAGGAATTTTGGATATTTTGAACGCCGCCGGTTTTGAATTACGCGAGCCTGGATGCTCTGCATGTTTGGCCATGAACGATGATAAGGTTCCTGCCGGAAAATATGCCGTTAGTACCTCGAATAGAAATTTTGAAGGAAGACAAGGACCTGGGTCCAGAACGCTTTTGGCAAGTCCGTTGGTGGCAGCTGCAGCGGCCGTGACGGGTAAGGTTACCGATCCAAGGGAGTTGATGCAGGAGGAATTGGTTTAAAATATAATTGCACTTTTGGCAAAACCTATAATAATCCGGACCAACCACATAGTATTGGTACGTTAGTTTTAGGAAATGGCCTCTGGAGGGTTTTGTTGTGGTCAAAATAATTTTGTGATAAAAAAAGTTTAATTTTCGTTTGACGCCGGGCGTTGAACACATAAGTCTAAATAAGATGGCATACGATAAATTTGATATTTTAAAAACAACAGCGGTTCCGCTTCCCATTGAAAATGTGGATACAGATCAAATAATTCCGGCGCGTTTCCTTAAGGCGACAGAGCGTAAGGGTTTTGGAGACAATTTGTTCAGGGACTGGCGCTACAATCCGGATAATAGTCCAAAAGAGGATTTTGTACTGAACAATCCTACCTTTAGTGGCAAAATTTTGGTAGGGGGCAAAAACTTTGGATCTGGTTCTTCCAGGGAACATGCCGCCTGGGCGGTATACGATTACGGATTTAGATGCGTGGTATCCAGTTTTTTTGCAGATATTTTTAAGAATAACTGTTTAAACATCGGTGTGTTGCCCGTACAGGTCAGTGCTCCGTTTTTGGAAAAAATATTTGAGGCAATCTATGCAGATCCCAAAACGGAATTGGTGGTTAATTTACCGGAACAGACCATTACGTTGACAACTACGGGCGAATCCGAAAGTTTTGATATCAATCATTACAAAAAGGATAATATGCTTAACGGCTTTGATGATATTGATTACCTTTTGAATATCAAAGAGAATATTAGGGCATTTGCCGAAGATACTCCATTGTAAAATATTGGGTTGTAGTAAATGTACCCAAATGTTGATTGGAGAAAATCCCTTTTGTCTTCATATTGCACTAAGGAATTTTACTGTTTTTAAGTTATTGGGCATTAGAGATACCGTTACTAGTTCTGCATAAATGAAACGAAGAATAATTGAAATAATGGACACCACCCTTCGGGATGGGGAACAGACCTCCGGGGTGTCTTTTTCAGCATCCGAGAAACTAACTTTGGCCAAGTTGTTATTGGATGAGTTGAATGTGGATAGAATTGAAGTGGCTTCTGCGCGTGTATCGGAGGGAGAACTTTCGGCGGTACAACAGATTACCGAATGGGCCAATACCAAGGGGTATATGGACCGCGTTGAGGTGTTGACCTTTGTGGATGGGGGCGTTTCCATTGATTGGATGAAAAAATCCGGTGCCAAGGTCCAAAACCTTTTAACAAAAGGTTCTATGAACCACCTAACGCACCAACTTAAAAAAACGCCACAACAACATTTTAGGGAAATAGAAAATACCATCGCCGAGGCTGCCAAGGAAGGTATTTCTACCAATGTATATTTGGAAGACTGGAGCAATGGGATGCGAAATTCGAAGGAATACGTGTTCCAGTTTATAGACTTCCTGTCCACATTACCTATTAAAAGGGTCTTGTTGCCCGACACTTTGGGAATTCTGACCTATTCCGAGACATACAATTATATATCGGAAATAGTAGAGCGCTACCCCACAATGCATTTTGATTTTCATGGGCACAATGATTATGATTTAAGTGTTTCCAATGTTATGGAGGCCATAAAAGCGGGTTGCCATGGACTTCATTTAACCGTAAATGGAATGGGTGAAAGGGCCGGTAACGCCCCCATGGCAAGTGCCATAGCGGTGATCAACGATTTTATGCCCGAAATAGAGGTGGCCGTTAACGAATCTTCCCTTTACAAGGTGAGCAAGTTGGTATCTGCCTTTACCGGATTTGGAATTCCTGCCAATAAGCCAATAGTAGGTGATAATGTTTTTACTCAAACTGCAGGAATCCACGCAGATGGGGATAGTAAAAAGAATTTGTATTTTAACGATTTAATGCCGGAGAGATTTGGTAGAAAACGTAAATATGCCTTAGGTAAAACCTCGGGTAAGGCCAATATTCAAAAGAACTTACAGGAGCTTGGATTAACGCTCAACGATGATGAATTAAGAAAGGTTACTGCCCGTATTATTGAATTGGGGGATAAAAAGGAAAAGGTAACCAAGGAGGATCTGCCCTATATTATTTCCGATGTATTGGATAGCGATACCTATCAACAAAAAGTTTTTGTTAAATCGTATGTTCTAACCCATTCCAAAGGTTTAAAGCCTTCCACTACCCTAGCCCTTGAAATTAATGGAGAACTTATAGAGGAACATGCCCAGGGCGACGGACAATACGATGCTTTTATGAATGCCTTGAGAAAAGTTTATAAATCCAAAAAAATGGAATTGCCCACCTTGGTCGATTATGCGGTTCGCATACCGCCAGGAAGCAATTCCGATGCGCTCTGTGAAACCATTATTACATGGAAAAGGGATGGTAAGGAATTTATATCCAGGGGGTTGGACTCCGATCAAACCGTTTCGGCCATAAAAGCGACTGAAAAAATGTTGAATATTATTTAGGAATATATAAACAATTATAACCATGCCAGGCGTAGCACGAATGGCGAAAAGCAAGAATAAATGAATTTAAAAATTGCCCTTTTAGCAGGAGATGGAATAGGTCCTGAAGTAATTGACCAAGCAGTAAAAGTGTCCA
The DNA here is from genome assembly GCF_030291335.1 of Arenibacter flavimaris. Lineage (NCBI taxonomy): Bacteria > Pseudomonadati > Bacteroidota > Flavobacteriia > Flavobacteriales > Flavobacteriaceae > Arenibacter > Arenibacter flavimaris. The sequence goes on along the minus strand of NZ_JASWIM010000007.1, from coordinate 40,543 downwards.
ATGCCATTGCCAAGAAATACAATCATGAGATAAGCTGGACACCGGCCCTTACCGGTGCAGCGGCAATTGATGCGGTTGGAGAGCCTTACCCGGATGAGACCCATGCGGTTTGTGAAGCTGCGGATGCTGTATTATTTGGTGCTATTGGGCATCCAAGATTTGACAATGATCCTTCTGCCAAGGTACGTCCAGAACAGGGGTTGTTGAAAATGAGACAAAAATTGGGCTTGTTCGCCAACGTTAGGCCTACTTTTACATTTCCTTCGCTGATAGACAAATCCCCTTTGAAACGGGAGCGAATAGAAGGTACGGATTTAATTATTCTAAGAGAATTAACGGGTGGAGTGTATTTTGGAGAACGTGGAAGAAAGGATAACGGGAATACGGCCTTTGACACTATGACCTATACCCGTGCGGAAATTCAGCGTTTGGCCAAAAAAGGTTTTGAAATGGCAATGGCCAGATCTAAAAAGCTTTGTTGTGTAGATAAGGCCAACGTGTTGGAATCCTCCAGATTGTGGAGAGAAACGGTACAGGCAATGGAAAAGGATTACCCAGAAGTAACTGTTTCCTATGAGTTTGTCGATGCAGTGGCCATGAGATTGGTGCAATGGCCAAAAGGATATGATGTAATAATAACTGAAAATCTCTTTGGAGATATTTTAACGGATGAGGCTTCGGTAATTTCCGGTTCTATGGGATTAATGCCATCGGCTTCCGTAGGAACCAAAACTAGATTGTACGAACCAATTCACGGATCCTATCCACAAGCAGCAGGAAAGGATATTGCAAATCCGTTGGCTACCGTACTTTCTGCTGCCATGATGTTCGAAGATTTCGACTTGAAGGAAGAGGCGCAGGCCATACGTGATGTCGTAAACAAATCGCTGGCCGAAGGAGTGGTTTCAGAAGATCTTGCTGAAGGTGGAAAAGCCTATAAGACCAGTGAAATTGGCGATTGGTTGGCATCGCACATTTAATATGACTATTATTTCCGCGCAGGCAGGAATATATAAAAAGCGGGCATCCAATTAAGTTTGGATGCCCGCTTTTTTGTTTCCAAAGAATGTTGGATAATATGTTTAAGAATTGAATGCCATTTTTCTTTTAGTACTGACCGATCTACTTTTAGAGAACACAATTATTAATACAGCAATGGCTATACCTGTTCCTGCCATTAATGCCCCTACAAGACTTGCCGATGTAAAACCGTACCCTAAGGCTATGGGTAACCCGGCAAAGAAGGCTCCAGAGGCGTTGCCCATATTGAAGGCGCTCTGGTTCATGGAAGACCCCAGCATCTCAGACCCCTTTGATGCCTTTATAATAGCCAATTGAATTGGGGTTCCCACCATAAAGGAGACGATTCCAATTATGAACGTTAATATTAATATGGCCACTGGGTTTGCTGCGACCAAGTAGTTGATTAGTAGTACCATTACCATTAGCGATAAACTGATGATTACAGCTTTTAACGGACTAAATATTTCTGCCATTTTAGCGCCAATAAAATTACCGAACACCATTCCAACACCCGCCAAGATCATGGCATAACCTACCATGTTTTCAGAATGCCCAGAAACATTGGTCAATAAGGGGGCTATATAACTGTACCAAGCAAAGAATCCTCCAGTACCAATGGTAGTAAGCAATATTAACATCCAGATTTCCACTCTTTTAAAAACCTTCAAATCCTTTATAAACCCTTCGGAAGATGATTTTTCCATTTTTGGCATCCAAAAATAGATGCTAAGCAGTGCTATTACACCTACAATACCCACCAAAAGAAAAGAAAGGTTCCAATTATAGTGGTGACCCAGATAGGTACCTATGGGCACTCCAATTACATTGGCTATGGTTAGTCCGGCAAACATGGTGGCTATGGCCTGGGCCGCTTTTCCTTCTTTCGCCAATTTTCCCGCAACTACCGCACCAATTCCAAAAAATGCTCCATGTGGCAAACCTGATAGGAATCTGGTAATCATTAAAGTGACGTAGTTGGTTGAAAATGCCGAAAGGGTGTTGAAAACCGTAAACCATATCATTAAATACATCAACACTTTATGTGCAGGCCACTTTCCGCTCATAGCGGTCAAGGTGGGTGCCCCCACTACCACTCCCAAAGCATAGGCCGAAATAAAATGTCCGGCTTGAGGTATACTTATTTGCAGGGAATTGGCCACGTCTGGTAGAATCCCCATTATTACAAACTCGGTCATACCTATACCAAAGCCTCCTACCCCTAGGGCAAGTAGCGCTTTTTTGTTCGATTTCTCCATACTCATAATACTAACATTTAAGTCATTAATACAGGTACAATATTACTACAAGGCAATTTCTTACCGCTATGGAGAATTATCCTATTTATATTCAATTATATCCTATAAAAAAGCGGCAAAATTAATACTCTTTACCCAAATAATAAGTGTTTATGGTAGTTTTTAAGTCTGTTGGGAAAAATTTAATAGTTGAGAGGTACGACCCATTTACCATTTTTTTAATCTAAATGTTGCAACAACGACAGTCAGAGGGCACCATCGTCTACCGGAAAAGGTTCGGCAGTTTATATTACTGGATGGAAAAATGCCTTAAACCCTGTGGTATGGCCCATGAAACATCAAAATCTATACGATTTAGGAATATTGAACGTTGATAGCATATGTTTAGGAAGTTTTTTCCTACAAAATTTTTAGTATGAAAATATATCAGCACAAAATACTTCATCTAGAAGATTTAGATAAAATGGATTTGGATTTTATTCCTGATGTATTTTTCCTCTTCGCATCCCCCACCTTTATAGGTACGGAAGAGTTTGTATCCAATCTGGCAGACAAATTTGAAAATGCCAATCTAATAGGATGTTCCACTGCTGGGGAAATATTGGGAAATGAGGTAATGGATTCAACCATTGCCTTAACAGCCGTTAAGTTTGAAAAGACCAATCTTAGAATAGAGGAAGTTGATCTGGTTTCATGCAACCTTGATAGTTTTGAGGCAGGGAAAGCTATAAGCGGAAAATTAAAAGGGCCTGACTTAAGGCATATCTTCGTTTTAAGTGATGGGCTAATCGTAAATGGAGCAGAATTGGTAAAGGGGTTGCACCGGGATTTGGATAAGTCTGTAAGTATCACTGGTGGTTTGGCTGGTGATTGTTCAAACTTTGAGAATACATTTGTCATATCCGGGAACCAAGTGGCATCCAAAAAAATTGTTGCCCTAGGTCTATATAGCTCGGAACTAAGCATAGGATTTGCATCCAAAGGAGGGTGGGATAGTTTTGGTATTGAAAGATTGGTGACAAAATCTACGGATAATGTGCTCTATGAATTGGACGGACAACCGGCATTGGATCTGTATAAATCATTTTTGGGAGAGTTGGCGAAGGATTTGCCCGGTTCGGGGCTATTATTCCCTTTGAGTATGAGGGATGAGGACAATCAAATACCAGTAGTCAGGACAATTTTGTCCATTGATGAAAAAAAAGGTAGCCTCACTTTTGCTGGAAATATTCCTCAAGGTTCCTATGTAAGATTGATGAAAGCCAATATTGATCGAATTATAGGAGGAGCGGAACAATCGGCGGTAATAGCCAAGAACAGTACAAAAGACCAACATCAACTGGCTTTCCTGATAAGCTGTGTAGGGAGGAGATTGGTTATGAAACAGTTGGTGGAGGAAGAGGTAGAAGCTGTAAATGAGGTGTTTGGAGATAAAATTTATACCACTGGTTTCTATTCATATGGGGAAATTGCTCCCTTTGATAAGTTTTCGCCCTGCACCTTGCACAATCAAACTATGACGATAACAACATTTTCCGAATGAGCAATAATTACCACAGATTACTCAAAAGACAGTTGAAAAAGATAGATTTGGACGATGGCACCCTAGATCTTATTACCCCCCTATTGGGTCTAGTGAACGACGCATATATGGCATATGATCGTGATATGGAACAGGTGGAGAATGTTTTGGAAATAAGTTCACAGGAATTGTTTCAGGCCAACCAACAGTTGAAAAACAGTGTGGAATCCATTTCGGGGCAATTGTCCAAAGTGGCTGGAAACATAAAGGATGTAATTTTTGAAATGGACTTGAATGGGAATTGGTCCTATTTGAATCCGGCTTGGAGAAAGTTGACTGGTTATATGGTCAAGGATTGTTTAGGAAAACCCTACTACCAATTTTTGAAGGACGACAAGGGGAATGATTTTAAGGATCTTATAGATTTAAAGACCCATAATTTTAGTACTATAAGCAAATCATTTAAGTCCCAAATTATTACCGGAGAATATAAGTGGCTGGATTTTTCCTTGAAGGTAATTATGTCCGAAGATGGAAAAATTGAAGGATATATTGGTGCTATAGTGGATATAAGCAAAATAAAGGAAACCGAATTGGCCCTGATCGAGGCCAAGGAAAAGGAATCTATGGCCAATAAGGCCAAGGACGAATTTTTAACGACTATGTCCCATGAGATTAGGACGCCATTGAACGCGGTCATTGGTATAAGCCACTTGCTAATACTGGAAAATCCAAAAATGGAGCAGATGGAAAACCTAAGCACTTTAAAGCACTCCTCGGAGCATTTATTGTGTTTGGTGAACGATATTTTGGATTTCAACAAAATTGCCTCCGGACAATTGGAATTGGAAAATAGGGATTTTAATTTAAATCAGGTTCTTAATGGTTTACAAAGCATATTCCACAATACGGCAAAAGAAAAGGACATTCGGTTGCTTGTAAAAAAAGATACCTCCCTCCCGAAAATGTTTATAGGGGACAGTACTAGACTGTCGCAAATTCTGACCAATCTGGTAAGCAACGCTATTAAGTTTACAGAGGAAGGTAAAGTAATGGTAGATATTGAAGTGTTGGGGGTGGAAGGAGATTCCTACCTTGTGGAATTTGTGATATCCGATACGGGCATTGGAATCCCTGAGGATAAAAAGGATAAAATATTTCTTTCATTTGCCCAAGCCAATTCAGATACGACAAGAAAATATGGTGGTACCGGCTTGGGACTGGCCATCTGTAAACGATTGTTGGAAATCATGGACAGCGATTTAAAACTGGAGAGCCAAGTTGGCAAAGGATCCACCTTTAGTTTTAAGCTAAAGCTACAAAGGAGTGGCGTTACGGATTATCAAGAGGATGCCAATGCCTTTGATGTCAAATCGATTCATGAACAGGATAATTTAAAAGGGACTAGAATTCTTGTGGCGGAAGACAACAAAGTAAATATAATGGTCATTGAAAAATTTCTCTCCAAGTGGCAGGTAGATTTTGATATAGCGGAAAATGGATTAATAGCCCTTAATAAGGCTATGGAAAACACCTATGATATGATTTTGATGGACCTTCAAATGCCTGTAATGAATGGTTTTGAAGCCAGCAAGGCTATTAGGGAGTCCAACAACCCGCTCAATAAGGTAATGCCCATCTACGCGCTTTCGGCATCTACGGGAATGGATACCAAGAACCAATTAGGGAAATACGGAATAGATGGTCTAATATGCAAGCCTTTTAATCCAACCGAATTATTCAAAACCTTGACCTCCATCCTTCAACAAAAGTATGTTCAGTAATTATTACATAAAAAGTGAAAGGTTTTCTCAATCAAAAGTCCTTCCATTCCTTTTGGAAGTGATAGGGATGGGAGGATTGAGATAAGTAAAAATCAAGGCCCATCCGATACATGTCAGGTGGGCCTTGATTTTAGAATATTCCAATGATGTACAATCCGTGCAATATGAATTACGGGTTATAGAATATAATCGGTACTAATAAAATTGGACAATTTGGACTCCAATAACTGTTCTACGGTTTCATTATTAAGTTCATTGTCCTTAAAGGCAACAAAGGTTCTTATAGAGAAGGAACGTAATGCATCATAGACACTTAGGGTAGCTTGGGCCGAGTCCTTTCGCCCGGTAAATGGATAAACGTCCGGGCCGCGTTGGCAAGAACTGTTCAGGTTTACCCTACACACTAAGTTCACCAAGGTGTCTATTAACGGAGCTATGGCGTATACATCTTTCCCGAACAAACTTACCTGTTGTCCATAGTTGGATTCGGCCATATCATCTAGTGGTTCTTCAATATCCTTAAAGGTAACGATGGGAATTACCGGACCAAATTGTTCTTCCTGATAGACCCGCATTTCTTTATGAACCGGATACAAAATTGCCGGCCAAATGTAATTGTCGGAATGCGTACCGCCTTTCTTATTCAAAATCTTGGCACCTTTTTCCCTAGCGTCATCTATCAACTCCTGTATATAGGCAGGTTTATGAGGTTCGGGAAGAGGGGTTAACTTAACGCCATCTTCCCAAGGGTTCCCAAATTTTAAGGCATCGACCCTTTCGGAAAACCGCTTATTAAATTCCTGGGCAATATCCTCGTGGACGTAGATTATTTTTAGTGCGGTACAACGTTGACCGTTGAAGGACAAGGTGCCGGCAATACACTCGTCTATGGTTAAATCCAAATCTGCGTCGGGCAGTATTATGGCTGGGTTTTTGGCTTCCAGTCCAAGCACCAATCGCAGTCTGTTGCTTTTAGGATGTTGGTTTTGAAGTGCATTTGCCGATTTACTATTGCCTATCAAGGCCAAAACATCTACTTTTCCGGTCTTCATTATTGGGGCGGCTACTGCCCTACCCCTACCGAATACAATATTCACTACCCCTTTTGGGAAACTGGATTGAAAAGCTTCCAGCAAGGGTGTAATCAATAATACGCCATGTTTTGCAGGTTTAAATATGGTGGTATTCCCCATGATTATGGCAGGAATAAGCAAGGCGAAAGTTTCGTTTAGAGGATAGTTATAGGGGCCTAAACAAAGTACCACTCCAAGTGGCCCCCTTCGGATATGGGCATAGACACCGTCATTTTTTTCAAATTTGGCATTATCACGGTCAAGTTGCTTGTAATCCTCAATGGTATCGTATATATACTCTACCGTCCTGTCGAACTCCTTTTGGGAATCTGGAAGCGATTTGCCTATTTCCCACATCAGAAGTTTTACAATCTCATCCCTTTTGGTCTGCATTTTCTTTACAAAAATCTCCATGCAGTCTATGCGTTCCTTGACCCGCATGGTGGGCCATATCCCCTTACCTTTGTTGTAGGCCATAAGGGCTGCATCCAGGGCTTCCAAAGCTTCCTTTTCCTCCATGTCCGGAATGCTTCCCAGTAAGGTTGGCGCGTATTTTTCTGTGCTGGATATGGTGGAATACACCTCAGAGGTCTTCCCGTCCCAAGCCTTTAATTCGCCATTGATGAGATAAGTTCTTTGATGGTTAGCCTCGTTTATTTTGTATTCTGAAGGTATGCCCGATTTGCCCATAATTGATTCTTTTTTGAAAAATGAAACTATTGAAATTTAACTATCAGACCACTAAATTAATAAAACGATAATTCTAATTCCGTATAAATTTGGTAGAATATTTGAGGGAAAGTCACGAAAAGGATTTCGTATTTTTCAATATCACAAAATACCGCAAATTTTATCAAACCAAATACTCAAACAAATCCGGTTTATCGTTAATGTAGTCGCCAAAAAAATTGTTTTCCTTCATCCGTTTTACAAGCGGAGCCAAATCTTCTGGATTTTTTAATTCGATTCCCACTACGGCCGGAGCATTCTCCCGACTCGATTTTTTTGAATATTCAAAATGGGTAATATCATCGGTTGGACCCAAAATATCAACCACGAATTCCTTCAGAGCTCCTGGTCTTTGGGGAAAGCGTATAATAAAATAATGTTTTAATTTGCCGTAAAGCAAGGCGCGTTCCTTTATTTCGGCCGTACGGGTAATATCGTTGTTACTGCCACTTACAATGCAAACCACGTTTTTCCCTTTTATTTCTTCCTTATAATCGTCCAATACCGTAATGGTGAGGGCTCCTGCGGGTTCCACAACTATGGCGTCCCTGTTATAAAGGTCTAAGATGGTTTGGCAAACCTTGCCTTCCGGTACGGTTACCATATCATAAAGATGGTCCTTGCATATATTGAACGTGAGGTTTCCCACACGTTTTACCGCAGCACCATCAATAAATTTATCTATATGTTCCAATTCTGTGTTAACTCCCTTTTCCATGGAAGTTTTCATGGATGGGGCTCCTTCAGGTTCCACCCCAATGATTTTTGTTTGTGGTGATAATGTCTTAAATACGGCACAGAGTCCGGAGGCCAATCCACCGCCACCAACAGCCACAAAAATATAATCTATCGGTTTCTTGGTCTGTTCCAAAATTTCCAAACCGACCGTAGCCTGACCTTCAATAATTTTGGGGTCATCAAAAGGATGGATATAAGTCTTTTTCCCAGCGGCACAGAATGCCTTGGCCGCATCCGAGGAATCATCAAAGGTATCCCCCTCCAGTACCACGGTTACCCATTCCCCTCCAAATAATTTTGTTTGTTCAACCTTTTGTTTAGGTGTAACGGAAGGCATATAAATGGTTCCTTTTATTCCTAAGTGATTACAGGCAAAAGCAACGCCTTGGGCATGGTTTCCTGCACTGGCACAAACCACCCCGTTAGCAGTTTCTTTTTTACTAAGGGAACTGATCTTATTAAAGGCTCCTCTTATTTTATAACTTCTTACCCTATGTAGATCTTCCCTTTTTAAAAGAATGTTGGCATCATAGGCCTTGGAATATCTGATGCTCTGCATCAATGGGGTAATATCGGCTACCTGCCTAATGGTTTCGGCAGCCTTTCGGATGTCCTCTATTTTGGGGAAATATGTTTCCATTAATAGGTATATAAACAAAGACCTGCCCAGTAAATTAAACTCGGCAGGCCTTATAATTAGTTGATTGTAATTAAACTATAGGTTTCATAGCCGTCATGGATGCGCGCAACCTAGCTCCTACAATTTCTACAGGATGCTCGCGTAAGGCCTTGTTCACTGCAATTAGTTTTGCGTTGTCCACACTTAAATGTTTCTGGTCTGCAAAATGTCTTCCAATTACATCGGTATCTATGGTTTTCATAAAATCGGCCAATAAAGGCTTACAGGCATGGTCAAACAAATAGCAACCGTATTCGGCCGTATCGGATATGACCCTGTTCATTTCGAACAATTTTTTTCTAGCAATGGTATTGGCGATCAATGGAGTTTCATGAAGCGATTCATAGTAAGCGGATTCGGCAATAATTCCGGATTCGGTCATGGACTCAAATGCCAATTCCACACCAGCTCTAACCATTGCCACCATTAATACACCGTGGTCATAAAATTCCTGTTCAGAAATTTTATCGGATCCTGCAGGGGTTTTTTCAAATGCGGTCTCTCCCGTTGCAGCTCTCCAGGTCAATAGATTTTTATCGTCATTGGCCCAGTCTTCCATCATGGTTTTTGAAAAATGGCCACTCATGATATCGTCCATATGTTTATGGAAAAGTGGGCGCATTATATCCTTTAATTCTTCTGAAAGTTCAAAAGCTTTGATTTTCGCAGGGTTGGACAAACGATCCATCATATGGGTAATACCTCCATATTTTAGACCCTCTGTTATGGTTTCCCATCCGTATTGAATTAACTTGGAGGCATATCCCGGGTCAATTCCTTTTTCAATCATTTTATCAAAACAAAGTATAGAACCTGTTTGCAACAAACCACAAAGAATAGTTTGTTCTCCCATTAAGTCCGATTTTACTTCTGCAACAAAGGATGACTCCAATACACCTGCCTTATGACCTCCGGTAGCCACTGCGTAGGCTTTTGCCTGCGCCAACCCTTTATCTTCGGGGTCATTGTTAGGGTGTACCGCAATTAGGGTAGGTACCCCAAAACCTCTTTTGTATTCTTCACGTACTTCCGAGCCTGGACACTTTGGTGCCACCATGATGACAGTTAAATCCTCACGGATCTGCATTCCTTCCTCCACAATATTAAAACCGTGTGAGTAGGATAAGGTAGCGCCTTTTTTCATTAGGGGCATAACCGCGGAAACCACACTGGTGTGTTGTTTGTCCGGGGTTAAATTAATTACCACATCGGCGGTAGGGATAAGTTCCTCGTAGGTTCCAACTGTAAAGCCATTTTCACTTGCGTTTATAAAAGACTGTCTTTTTTCTTTTATAGCCGCATCCCTTAGGGCATATGAAATATCCAATCCGGAATCGCGCATATTTAAACCTTGGTTAAGACCTTGGGCTCCACAGCCAACGATTACAATTTTTTTCCCTTTTAGAGCGGATACACCATCAGAAAATTCGGTAGATTCCATAAACCTACATTTTCCCAATTGGGTCAGTTGTTCTCTTAATGATAGCGTATTAAAGTAATTTGCCATTTTTTAAACTCGATTTTATGTCCCGATTAACTTCGGGGATGATTATTTATTGATTAAACTCTTTTAACAATGATGAAATTTTCATTTCCGATTTGGTAACCGCTATCCGCCCGGAGCGTACAAATTGCATAATGCCGTATGGCTTCAATTGCTGGTACATGTCATCAATTTCATTTCTTCTTCCGCTTTTGGCCAAAACAAAGAAATCCCTGGACACGGTAACAATTTGCGAATTACTATCCTTAATGATATTTTGAATATTTCGTTCATCGAACAATAAGGTGGAAGCCACTTTAAACAATGCAGATTCCTGATATATGGTTTCTTCATCGGTATGGTAGAAGGCTTTGATTACCTCGATTTGTTTTTCAACCTGTCCCACAATATTGCGCACCCAATCTTCTGTAGTGTACACTACAATGGTGAATTTTGACACGTGTTCTATTTCCGATTTAGAAACATTTAAACTCTCAATGTTTATATGACGTTTTAAAAATATCCCTGAAATTCTGTTCAGTAGTCCTACGCTGTTCTCGGAGTAAACTGAAATTGTAAACCATTTTTTTTCCATCTCCTTATCCCAATCCTCTATTAAAAATATGAAGTTATGGGCAATTTTAATTAATAATTATTTTATTTCAAACGTATATCCGATACTGATGCCCCGGAAGGAATCATAGGAAAAACATTATCCTCTTTTTCAACCTTAACTTCCAAAAAGTAAGCATCCTTGGAGGCCAACATCTCTTTTATGGTAGCCTTTAAATCCTTCCTTTCGCTTATGCGCTTTGATTCTATATGGTAACCTTCGGCAATTTTTACAAAATCGGGATTTACCATTACCGTGGAGGCATATCTACTTTCAAAGAACAGTTCCTGCCACTGGCGGACCATTCCCAAATGGTCATTATTAAGCACCACTATTTTTACAGGGGTCTTGTTCTGAAAGATAGTTCCCAACTCCTGTATGGTCATTTGATATCCGCCATCACCAATAATGGCAACGACTTCCCTGTCCATAGCTCCCATTTTGGCTCCGATAGCCGCTGGTAATGCGAAGCCCATAGTTCCCAGTCCACCAGAGGTAACATTACTTTTGGTCTGTTTAAACTTGGCGTATCTGCAGGCTATCATTTGGTGCTGCCCTACATCCGATACTATAATGGCCTTATGGCCACTGGCTATATTGATTTCCTCTATAACCTCCGCCATTGTGAGTTTGTCCTTGGTAGGATAAACATCATTTTTGATGATCTGGTCAAATTCTATCTTATATTTTTCTTTAAACTCATTGTGCCAAGCTTCATGCTTGTTGGTTTTGATCAACGGCAATAATAAATCCAAGGTTACTTTGGAATCGCCCAATACCGCTACATCGGCCTTTACGTTTTTGTTTATTTCGGCAGGGTCTATGTCGAAATGGATAATCTTTGCCTGTTTGGCATAGGTATCCAAACTTCCTGTTACCCTATCGTCAAAGCGCATACCAATGGCAATGAGTACATCGCATTCATTGGTCAATAAATTAGGGCCGTAATTACCGTGCATACCTACCATTCCAACATTCAAGGGATGGTCTGTATCCATGGCCGAAAGTCCAAGTATGGTCCAGGCAGCAGGAATACCCGCTTTCTCCACCAAGGTCCTTAGTTGTTCCTCGGCTTGTCCTAAAATAACCCCTTGTCCAAAGACGATAAAAGGCTTTTTGGCCGTATTTATCAGATGGGCCGCTTCCTCAATGGCTTTTATATCTGGTTTGGGGTAAGGGTTGTAACTTCGAACCCCTTTGCAATGTTCATAGGAAAAGTCGAACTCATCAATTTGTGCATTTTTGGTAATATCCACCAATACAGGTCCTGGCCTACCAGATTTCGCAATATAGAACGCTTTGGCCAAAACCTCAGGAATTTCAGAAGCTTTGGTAACTTGACAGTTCCATTTGGTTACCGGTGTGGAAATTCCAATAATATCGGTTTCCTGAAAAGCGTCGGACCCCAGCAAATGTCTCGCTACCTGTCCCGTGATGCAGACCATGGGTGTCGAGTCTATCTGGGCGTCTGCAATACCGGTAATTAAATTGGTAGCCCCAGGTCCCGATGTGGCCACGGCCACACCTACTTTTCCGGTTACTCTAGAGTAACCCTGTGCAGCATGGGTAGCCCCCTGCTCATGTCTTGTTAAGATATGGGTAAGTTTGTCCTGAAATTTGTATAGTTCATCATACAGCGGCATGATGGCCCCTCCAGGATATCCATAAATCAAGTCTACACCCTCAGCCAATAGGCAATGGATTATAGCCTCCGCACCACTGATCCTCTTCGTGGCCTGCTTTGTTGATGCTGTTTTTTCCTTTTTTAATGTTTCCATAATTGTAGACCTAATCGGTTAACATACTTGGTATAAAACCCTTTATTTTTTTGGGTAAAAGCTTTATCTCTATTACCCTTAATATTATAATTCATCGGTTACACAACCTTGGGAGGCCGATGACACCGTTTTTGCATATTTGTATAAACTACCTTTTTTGACCTTTAGGGGTGGTTGTACCCAGTTTGCCCTGCGCGTTTTGATCTCTTCCTCGGACAATGCCACAGAAATACTATTTTTTTCTGCATCAATGGTGATGACATCCCCATCCTTCAGGAGGGCTATAGTTCCTCCATCTTGTGCTTCAGGGCATACGTGGCCCACAACAAAACCGTGTGTACCTCCAGAAAAACGACCATCCGTAATCAAGGCTACATCCTTCCCTAATCCGGCACCCATAATAGCAGCGGTTGGTTTCAACATTTCCGGCATACCTGGGCCACCTTTTGGTCCTTCGTACCTAATAACCACAACATCTCCTTTTTTTACCAAACCTTTGCCTATACCGGCATTGGCCAGAAATTCATCATCAAAAACTTTTGCAGGACCGGTAAAGTGCAATCCTTCCTTTCCTGTAATCTTGGCTACCGCACCGTCTATTGCAAGGTTTCCGTATAAAATTCTCAAGTGTCCGGATTCCTTGATCGGAGCGCTTAATGGTTTTATAATCTGTTGCCCTTCTTTTAAGCTAGGAACCTCTGCAAGGTTCTCGGCTACCGTCTTACCGGTTATGGTCAAGCAATCTCCGTGTAGCATACCATTTTCCAACATAAACTTCATAACTGCCGGTGTACCACCAGCACGGTGTAGGTCTTCCATTAGATATTTGCCACTAGGCTTCAAATCTGCCAAGAATGGAGTGTTGTCACTAATTTTTTGAAAATCATCCAAGGTAAAGTCAACATCTGCCGCCTTTGCAATAGCCAGGAAATGTAGGACCGCGTTAGTGGAACCTCCCAATAACGTAAGTAAGCGTACAGCATTTTCAAAAGATTTTTTTGTTATGATATCGCTGGGCTTAATATCGTTTTCCAATAGATGTCGTAATGCAAAACCCGCACTAATGGCATCTTGTTTCTTTTCCTTACCAATAGCGGGGTTGGAAGAATTGTATGGCAAGGCCATTCCCAAAGCTTCAATGGCAGAGGCCATGGTGTTGGCAGTATACATACCGCCGCAGGCGCCCGCTCCGGGACATGCATTTTGAATGACTCCTTTATAATCCTCTTCGTTCATAGTTCCGGCTACCTTTTCGCCCCATGCCTCAAAGGCAGAAACTACATCCAATTTCTTATCCTTGAAACAACCAGAGGCAATAGTACCACCATATACCAAAACAGATGGTCTGTTTAATCTAATCATGGCCATTAGCGCACCTGGCATGTTCTTGTCACAACCTACAACTGTTACCAAACCATCATAGTTCATAGCTTGTACCACAGTTTCCATAGAATCTGCAATGATATCCCTGGATGGAAGTGAGTATCTCATACCATAGGTACCCATTGAAATACCGTCACTTACACCTATCGTATTGAACACGAGTCCAACCAAGCCCCCTTTTTCGGTTCCAAGTTTTACTTCTTGTGCCAGATCATTCAAATGCATATTACAAGGATTGCCCTCGTAACCAGTACTTCCAATTCCTATCAAAGGTTTTTTTAGATCCTCTTCATCCAATCCTATGGCGTATAACATAGCCTGAGCGGCGGGTTGTGTGGGGTCCTGGGTAACGTTTTTGCTAAATTTATTTAATTCCATTAATTTGTATACTTTGTATTTTAATACTATCCTATATAAACTACGACTACCAAAGATAAAAGTTTAAAACCCCTTAGATTATTAACATAAATAATTGATTTAAATTCAATTATAATGATTTAATTTTAAACATCTGATAATCAAATGTTTAAACATATAAACCATATCATATTCAGTAGGTTTTTATTCTTTGATAAACCTTTTGTTATCCACTTAAAAAGAACATAAATCCAAGCTTTTGGTTTGTCAAAACCTTAAAAAAAAGCCTGTATCAAATATATCTGATACAGGCTTTTTAAATAAATAGAAATCCGTATCATCCCAGTTATGGGACGATAATGACCAATTTTATTATGCTTCCATTTATTTTCATAAGTGTAAAATTAGGCATTAAAATTTAATTGACAAAGAAATAAATTTCCACCCCCTATTTTAATTTGAAACGAATAAGGTCTCCTGGTCTTTTTTGTGCTAAAATGGACATGGCCATGTCCGATAACTGCAAAATTCTTGGATAACCACCCGTAGTCTGACCATCCTTCATTAAAATGATCAATTTTCCAGCAGGGGTAAGTTGTATCGTACCGGGCAATGTGGCGGAAGTCAACATGGATAGAGTGTTGCCTTCAATAGCCTCACTGAGTTGATATGCCATTCTGTTGTTCTCGTTGGCAACCGAGAATTCATTGTAAAATATTTGGGACAACTGTTTATCAGTCAATAGATTGTATTCAGGCCCTTTAAAGACTTCCAATTGTGATTTGTCCAAAACGGAGTCTACTTTGAGTTTCGTAATTTTGGGACTGAACTCTTTATATTTATTATAGGGAAGAGCAGGGATTTTTTTAATGGAATCGTGTTCGGTAATTGGTTTAAAGAAAGACCTGCTTCCCAACACCAGGGAAGTCTTGAACCCGTCCTTAATTGCCAAATAGGCCCTGAATCCCTTTAATAATTTGCCATAGGATAGGATATCACCACTATTGACCTTGTAGACTTTGTAGTTCTCAACGGCCATATCGTTCAGGGTAACCGACATTTCCGCACCGCCCAAAACAATATAGGTATCCTCTTCAAATTCCAGGGTTGGTCCCGTCATGGTTATTTCGAGGACGGCGCTGTTTTCCTCATTTTCCAACAAGGTATTTAGCTTTGAGGCGGTGAACGAATCCATAGCCCCGGCAACGGGCACCCCTTTGTCCCTATAGCCAAATCTACCGGAATCCTGTACAGTAGTGAAAAAGCCCGATTTTATAATGTTAAGCATTGAGCACTATTTTTTCTATGTTATAAATCCCAACCTCACTTTCAATTTTGTGCAATTGGTACTCCGCCATTGAAATTGGGTAAAATTGTATTTTATCGCCCACTTTAACGAAACAGGGGTTTTCCTTGTTTACATCGAACATGGGAATGGGACATTTGCCAATAATATTCCAACCTCCAGGTGAATCCTGCGGATAAATTCCTGTTTGTTTTCCGGCCAGGCCAACCGAGCCCATAAGTACCTTGGGTCTTGGCGAGGACTTGCGTGGCACTTCCAGAGTCTCTGGCACACCGCCCAAGTACATAAATCCAGGTAAAAAGCCAATGCCATATACTGTATAGATACCCTTGGAGTGTAATGCAGTGATATCTGCTATGGATCTGCCCAATTTTTCCGACAGCTCCTCCAGATCCAAGCCAAACTTTAAATCATAACATACTGGCAATCGCCAGAGATACCGCGTAGCTGGTTCAATTTTGCCTTTTATGGCATACCATTCCTTGATCTTGGGTTTAAAATAATCAAAATCGAGAAGAGTGTCCTTGCAGATCAATGTGAGTGAATTATAGGCGGGTACAAACTCCCACTCCTTTTCATCCAAGTGATTCTCCTTTAAGTATTGAATGAACTGAAGAATCTCATTCAATATGGTTTCTTCCACCTTATTTGGCCACTCCACCAATATGGCATGGGCACCAAATTGCCTTACCGATATGTTAAAATTACTCACTTCTTTATTAAGATTTGGTTCTTTGGTAAATGTCTTGAAAGATACGCTAATATTTGTAAAGTTGTTGGAGAATCCCCGTGAATACAGTAAGTGTCCGCTTTGATTTTTACTAGCCTCCCGGAAAGGGTCAAAACCGAACCTTTTGTAGCCATAATCAGTAAATGGTCCATAACGGCCTTGGGATCCTGAATCATGGCCCTAGGGTCTTTGCGGGACACTAGGGAGAGGTCTTCGTTATAATTGCGATCTACAAACGCCTCATATTTTATTTGAAACCCTAAGCGCCGGGCTTCCTCCCCTATTTTGGAATGGTACGGCACATATAGAAACACTTCCTTTTTATATTTTTCAATAGAGTCCAAAAATACCGCTGCCAATTTCCTGTCCTTGGCTACATCATTGTATAAGGCACCATGGGGTTTTATGTGGTTCAGCACTGCCCCCAAGGATTTTAGAACAGTTCCTAATTCTTCCAATTGGGCTTGGATGCTTTTTTTTAATTCATCGTTGGCAATTTTGATACTGGTTCTCCCAAAATTTTCCCTATCCGGATAAGATGGGTGCGCCCCTATGAGAACCTTGTTTTCTTTGGCCAATGAGGCCACTTTCATCATGGTGACTGTATCCCCGGCATGGCCACCACAAGCAATATTACAGGAGGAAATCAATGGCATTAGCTGAGCTTCGTTGCCTATTCCCTCCCCTACGTCACAATTTATGTCGATATTCATCATATCTTTAAAATAACCCAAATACGGTTAATATGCTTTTTATACCAAGTATGACCGACAACACAATGATTATAATTCCCAATATATTTTGAAATTGTGTATTTTGATACTCCAACATTACTGTTTTCCGATTAACGATCCAAAGTAGAAAAACAGCTATAATTGGCAATAGCATCCCATTGGTCACCTGGGCAAATTTAATAATCTCCAAAGGTTTTATTCCTATGGACATGGATAGAACGCCAACGAATAAAATGATCATCCAAACCATTTTGAACCGCAGGTTGTCCATAGTGGTATTCCATCCAAAACAGCTGTTGGCCACGTAGGCAGCGGCTAAAGGTGCGGTAATGGCAGAGGTTATCCCCGCCGCAAAAAGTCCTACTCCCATAAAATATTTGGCGCCTTCCCCATAAAGTGGTTCCAGGCCTTTGGTCATATCCATTATGTTGCTAATTTCGTTGGACGGAATGGCAGTTGCAGTAACAACGATCGCCATAGATACCGTACCTCCCAGAACAATGGACAATAGGGTATCCCTACGTGCTTCCTTCAAATTTTCTTTGGACTTCCATTTTTCACTTACCAAAGAGGTATGTAAAAATAAATTATAGGGTACTACTGTGGTGCCTACCAAGGCAATAATGGTCAAAATACTTCCATCTGGAGCTTTGGGGATGAAAAGGCCATGTAAGATGGATGAAATATCGGGTTTTGTAATTATGGCGGTCAGTAAGAAGGATAGGCTCATGACCACGACCAAGGATACCAATACCTTTTCCAGAACCTGATAATTGCCAAAAAACAAGAGTAGAAATGCAAAAATCCCCACTATCCAAGGATAAAAAATTAGATATTCCTGTCCAAATATAGCTTCCAAACCTAAGGAAGCACCTCCTATATTACCGCCCTCATAGGCTGCATTCCCTATGACTATTGCTGCCAGGATCAAACCCAGTACCATCATCTTTATCCAGCGAACACCTATCTCTTCTTTTATAACATGGGCCAATCCCTTTTGGGTCACAATTCCCAATCTCGCCGCCATTTCTTGTAGTACCGCAGTGGCCACAATGGAGAGCAACATGGCCCAGAGAAGTGAATATCCATATTGTACTCCCGCAATGGAGCACACGGCAACGGTACCAGGACCTATAAAGGCTGCCGCTACCAACACTCCTGGCCCCATCTTCCATTTCATCCTATTGGGCTGTATTTAAGGCATATAATGCAAAACTTCCCAACCAATGGGTACCACTGTAATTATCATCAATTATACCGGGGAGGGAATAGTTAATATGATCGGTGGCTATTTGTTTTAAATGGGAGTATTGGGGAAGTGTCTGCGCAATACCGTACAAACACCAGGCCCTACTAAAATTGAGGCCATCCAAATGCACTAATTTTCCATCTGTTCTGTCGGATACTTTTCCGGGTACCAGACTAAATTGGGGATCGGCCAATTGCGGTAAGAATTTATCCAACCATTTCTTATACTTGTCAGGGCTATATATTTTTCTCACCAGATTGGCTTCTTCCAAGCATGGAGATAGAAAATCGAATCCGCTAGGTTCCCAGTTCAAAGGGCAATTGGCATCGCTTTCATAAAAACGGGCAACACTGGTGGTAATGGCATTTTTTAAGGCGTCGTCCTCAAGAACAACTGCATAGTCCCAAGCCAAGGAAAGCCCGAATGCGGTATTGCTATGTTCCCCAACCCTAATGGGGTAATTTAATTTCGGTAAAAATTCTATATAGGCAGCCACTATATAATTTGTCAAAGGTAGTAAATTAGCTTCCAGGTCACGGGCCAAAGGGTCCTGCCAAGTATGGATCTCCTCGGCCAATTTTAAGATCCAAGCCCACCCATAAGTCCGTTCATATGACTTGTTCCCTATCATGTTAAAATAATCTACTTCGGCCATAATATTTTCCTTGGAAATATTTTCTACCAATTTATTGCGTATTGTGGAAGCCTGATTTAAACTAGGGAACTGCTTTAGCAAAGAGACCAAGGACCAATGACCATGTACTGAGGAATGCCAATCGTAGCAACCATAAAATGCGGGATGCAATTGTTTCGGACCGCCCAAATGTGTTGAATCCTGTAGAGACTGATTTAATTTGTTGGGATATTCGGTCTGTAGACATTCCAAAGGCAAACGCACCAGCCGGTTGGCTTCATTAAAAGTTAGCTCGGGCAGAGCCATGGATAAAGAATTATCAGGTAATGTCTTTTGTTGATTCCTACAGCTTACAAGAAAGACAAAGATCGAAAAAGTAGTAATGATTGTTTTATGGTCCATTATTTTGGTTTGAAAAGCGAATATGTAAATATATAGGGATATTCCAAAATGCGGAAGAATAATTGTTTTTTAAAGGCCATGTGGTTTAAAAAGTAGGTCGTTCATCTAAAAAGTTGCAGTTCGTCTAAAAGATGGCCTTTTTGGATAACCCACATATAATAATCTAAAAATATTACGGTTATAATAATCCCAAATTAAATTTTTAACCTACTTGAATGACATGTTTAGATTGTAATAAAGAGCTTGATTATCTTGACCACAAAAGAGCGATGGATCTCTTGGGAATAGAGCTTTGTGCGAAGCACAAAAGCAGAATGGAAAAGCTGATCAAACTTAAAAGTACCCCCAAAGAAGCCATACAATTATACTATGGTTTAAAAAATGCAGGAGTAAATCCAATGCTGGAATGGTGGGATGGAAAAAAATCAGTTGATATTGCTATATCCAGGGTAAAACTTAATATAGAGATAGACACGGAATACCAATCCATTACCCAAGAACAAGCCATCAATGATTTGGAAGAGGCTATGCATTCTTTTAGAAATGGATTTACCACCATTCGTATCCCCCATGTACTCATCAAATATTATTTAAAGGAAACCGTAGATAATATTTTGGGAATAATGGAAGGACTAAAGGCCAATATCAAGGTCGTTTAACCTTTGATGCCATAGGGAAATGTCTTTTCAAGTAAGGACCGAGGCATTTCGGCTCAAGCAGAACTGAAATGCAATGAATCTTAAAAACAATTTTATGGAAACAGAAAAGAAGATTTTGAGAACACCTTTAAGAATTGCCATTTCCCTACTTGTTGTAGGCTTTCTTTTTAAAATTCTACATATTACGACCCTCGCAAATCCAATTATTTTGTTTGCCCTTAGTGCTATTGGTGTGTTGTACGCGTGGCGATTTTGGAAAAGGACAAAGAAAGGATTTCTGCAATACAACAAATTGGTTTTAGTTACTTCTTGGTCCTTAAATGGAATTTTTAAAATTCTGAATATATCCCACAACGAGTTTTTTCAAGTATTAGGGGGCTTGGCATTCATTATTTGGATCATCATGGAAGGCACATCTTATCTCATTGATGACAAGGAAGATAATAGGAGCGATATTGCGTATTTTATGTGGAACACCATGATGATTATCGGCATATTGGCCATAATTATCGGAAGCCTCACTAAAATATTGGAATGGGAGTATGCTACTCCTACCCTGATTACGGGATTCATACTTGTGGCCGCTTACGTTTTAAAGGACCTATTGGTACAGAACCTGCAAAAGAAGGAATAAGGGGTTCTACGCCCTTTAATTTTACGGTGTAATTGTAAATACTTGAAATTCAATAGGATGTGGTATAGTACGTATATTGATTAAAGATTTGCGATATCCGGAAAGTGAGTGTGCAATCGTTGTAATACTGTAGTTTTTTTTCATCTTCAAAGGCTTTTCAAATTTTCATGGAAATATCAAAATTTTGTGGTATTTTTTGACTTTAAATTGAAGCCATGGAAAAACAAAGACGAATTTTTATTCAAAAGGCTGGGTTAATTGCAGCAGCCAGTGCGTTTACACCTCAAATATTATTGTCCTCGACCAGGACTCAAAATAAAAAATTAGGAGTAGCCCTGGTTGGATTGGGGTACTACAGCACCGATCTTCTTGCCCCTGCCCTACAATTGACCAACAATTGTGAATTAAGGGGTATTGTAACCGGTAGTCCCGAAAAAATTCCTGTTTGGAAGGAAAAATATGGTATTAAGGATAAGAATATATACAACTACAATAATTTTGATACAATAGCCAATAACCCGGATATCGATGTAGTTTATGTGGTATTGCCACCGTCGATGCACGCAGAATATACTATTAGGGCGGCCAATGCCGGTAAGCATGTATGGTGCGAAAAGCCCATGGCACCTTCTGTGGCCGATTGTGAGGCCATGATCAAGGCCTGCAAGGACAATAAGGTAAAACTTGCTATAGGGTACCGTTGTCAGCACGATCCCAATATTCAGGCCTATATGAAAGTGGGCAAGGAAAGGCCATTTGGGAAAGTAAGGATGGTCACTTCTGCCGCAGGATATTTTGACGGCCGGACCAACCATTGGAAACAAAATAAAAAATTAGGTGGAGGCGTAATGGGCGATATGGGGGTGTACGCCCTACAAGGTGCCCGTTTGGCCACTGGAGAAGAACCCATTTCGGTCTTGGCGCAGGCCTCCACTACCCGACCTGAAATTTATCACGAAGTAGAGGAGACCATGATGTTCCAATTGGAATTTCCCAGCGGGGCCCGGGCATCCTGCCAGACCAGTTTTGGAATCAATATGAACCATCTCCAAGTAAATTATGAAAAAGGGTGGTTGAAAATGGAACCGCATAGTTCCTACAATGGCAATAATGGAAGTATGTCCGATGGGACCATCATAAAATTTTCCATACCCAGCCAGCAAGCCAAACAAATGGATGAGGATGCTATGGCCATTATGAACAAAACCGACCTGCTCGTTCCTGGGGAAGAAGGCTTAAGGGATATTCGCGTGGTTGAGGCCATCTACAAATCGGCTGCACAGAATTGTGTGGTAAAATTGTAGGTTAGTGTGAAGATAGTTGGGTAAAATATCGGTAAACCGTTGACTTTATTGGTTTTACGGATTTATGGAATTTGACGTTGATAGATGATTTTGACCCTTCATCCGAATTGGGGTCATGTCGTCGAAATTATGTTCCATACATGGGGACGAAAATGCTTTTCCTTTCATTTCGGGGTTTTATATATAAACCTGACATATGAAGGAAAATACTACATTAAATCAATTTTTATTCTATCTCTTTTGCGCCTTTTGTTTTGCTTGGGCCATTTATGTACTAGCCTCTTAAATGAGGTTACGGCAATTTAAGGATCCGTATGCATGCTATGTGGTTACAACATTAATACATATACTTAAATAAGGCTAAGGTTGTAATTTAATAAATTCACTGGCATACCTTTCGCCTAGAAGTCGCTGTGCCTCGGAGTTAAAATGCACCTTATCCCCTTTGTCCTTTAGATCTTGGGTTTTGACCATCCCGGTATATGGATCGGTGGATACATAATATTTTATATGGTCATTGATCTTGGACCATAAAGAATTGGTAGAATAACTGCCCAGTTGCCCTACGACAATGGTGGTCTCTGGCCTTCCAATTATCTTTCTAAATTGATGGAACAATTCCGATAATCTGCTTTGGTATAATGGAGCCAACTTGGTTGTGGCATCACTTTCTCCCTGATGCCATAGAATCCCTTTTACGGTCCCATAATGTTTACCCAATTCCGCCTTTTGTTTAAAATTGGACAAAAGTTTAACCTCCCTATGGATGGAGTCGTTTAGCCATTGTGAAATGGAGCTTCCCCCTACTGCAGTGGGAATTAACAGTACCGATATACTGTCCGGGATACGCCTCGCCAAGGCCTTGCCGAAGGAAAGACCACTATCCAATCCTGCCATGGATGGTTCATAAAAATGTAAAGGTTCTTGAGCAATGATGATATTGCCTTGTTTGTTTAGGGTATATACCCTTTTGTTGGGTATGGTATCCTGAGGTTCTACTAGGCCTCTTCCTGCCATATTGGACTGCCCGGCAAGAAGAAAGACCCATAGATTCTCTTTATTTGGCACATTGTCCACAGACAGTTCAAGTTTTGGAAAGAATTGGGTCCTTTTGTCTTTTTCCTGCCCTCTACACCAAAAAATTACGGAAAATGTAAGTAAGGAAAACAAAAATATTTTTTTAGTCATTTTGGGTCCATTGGTATTAGCTTCCACTGTTGATTGGTGTTTTTTTTAACAGCTACAATATATTAATTTATTTATTTATGCTTGTGTCCTTAGCCGTATACCAAGGATAATGAAAAGATTGGTATTGGCGCAGGGACATGACACAGTACTTTTTGATGGATTTCGGGCAAAACCAATACTGTTATAGTATAAAAAAAATTGGGACATAAATAAGAAACAGTGCATTTCATCCGTTATTTAAGTATATCATCCTATATTTAGCAAAAATTACCTTTAAAAAACGCACCCCCTATGAAGAAAAGCAAAACCTTTATCGGAATTTCGCTTTTAATCCTTACACTGGTAACACTTTTTTTAAACGCTTTTAAGTCGGCCCCTGATTTGGGACCCAAAGTGGCCGTTACAAGTATTGAACATTTGAAGGACGCTTTGGCCGCCAAAGAAAATCTCCTATACAAAAAACATCAAGATGAACTGAAAGTAGCCCTACAGGCCTATTTTTACAAGGCTATTTCAGCAGGCGATATTGTTGGAGCGGGTGTGAGTATTGTAAAGGATGATTCCATTCTAATTTCGGATGGTTATGGCAAAAGAAACATCAATCGTGACGAGGGTGTGGATGGAGGGACCATTTTTAGGCTTGGATCCCTTTCAAAAGGGTTTGCGGGGGTATTGGCTGCTGAATTAAAGGATGAGGGAAAATTGCACTGGGAGGATAGGGTGAGCGATTTTATACCAGAATTTAAGTTTGGTGACAAGGACAATACGAATAAAATCACCTTAGCCAATATATTATCGCATACTTCAGGAACCCCTTATCACAGTTATACCAACCTTGTGGAGGCTGGACTACCTCTACAGGATATCGCACAACGTTTTAAGGACATTACACCGATAAGTGAACCAGGATCCATGTACAGTTATCAGAATGCCATGTTCGCATTATGTGGGGAAATGATACACAAAGCAACCGGACAGGATATTAGTGAGGTGTTGACCAATACTTTTTTTAATCCCTTGGGCATGTGTTCTACGACCATGGATTATGAAACCTTGACGCACACGGAAAATGTGGCCATGCCACATTCCAAAAGAAGAAACAGCTGGAAAACATTGCCACTTTCCAATAATTATTACAACGCCATTGCAGCGGGTGGTATTAGTGCCAGTTCTGTTGATATGGCCAAATGGATGCGATTTCTATTGGGGCATAATCCTGAATTAATGAGTAAATCGGCTCTTGCCGAAACTTTTTCCCCATTTATAGAAATAAAGGGAGGAAGTAAGTATTATCAACATTGGCCCGGACATAAAGCCTCTTACTATGGTTATGGGTGGAGAATACATAAATTCCATGAAAAGGATTCGGACCAAGAGAAAACCATTTGGCATCATGGTGGAAGTGTCAACAACTACAGAAATGAAATTGCTATTTATCCAGAAGCAGATCTGGGTATTTGCGTACTTTTGAGCAATAATAGTAGAATTGCCAAAACCGTTATCCCGGATCTATATGCCATAGTGAAGGAAATATATGGAAAAACGGCCCCCTATAACAATTTTAAGAAAAGTGATGATTTAGTCCAACTGCATTTGGAATAAACTGGTAAAAGTTCAATGTTGTAGGTTGTTTGTCTCTGCTGCTGCATATTATTGACGGCCACGCAAAGCCAGTTACGCAAAGCCAGCTACGCAAAGTCTCCCGACTTTGCGCTATATATAATCCTTGATTTCAGGAAGCCTTTAGTATTAATTTTTGGAAGTGCCAGGGCTTTTGTCTTATCCAATGCTTAGAATCCTGTTCAAAGGGTAGCTGTAATAAAAAATTTGAAATGGATTTTCATAATGTGAATATTGATAATGAATTATAGTGTAATCAGTGTATGGTTTGGCAGTTTTACCCCAACCATCCTTCACGGTCAAGACTGCGGTACTGAATGGCTTCGGTGATTCACCCGAATGTGTAAGTATAAATATCTTCAATGACTGCTGTTATTTTAAATCATAAGTATGGACTAGTTTATAGATACAATAGAAATTACGCTACACCAGCATTTCCATTTATGAGGTCAATTATTCTAACAATTTTCACTATGTCTGCATCATTATCAAAAACACCGCTTAAGCCTTGATCATTGAGATCCGTAAAAGGGGGTTCATATAACATTGATTTATCAATAGTTCCATTCTTTGACAAAAAGGATACTATTGTTTTTATAAAAGTCATTTGATCCGCTCTCAAATTACCTACTTGTAAGAATTCTGAAAAGGCTTCGTTCAATGTTGCCTGCTCAAGCCCTGTTATACTTCTTATAAAGGCTCCTAAGGGCCTTTCTCCATATTGCTTTACAAACTCCTCTTTGGTACCGGCAACACCCTCTGCAAATAGTATTTTTTCTAATTCATTAAGCTCCGCTTTGGTAATTGGTAAGTTGGTGGACAGCTTGTGAATGGTCAAATGATTCTTATTTTTTCTTATATAACTCTCTACACGATC
This sequence comes from Arenibacter flavimaris, assembly GCF_030291335.1. Lineage (NCBI taxonomy): Bacteria > Pseudomonadati > Bacteroidota > Flavobacteriia > Flavobacteriales > Flavobacteriaceae > Arenibacter > Arenibacter flavimaris. The sequence goes on along the minus strand of NZ_JASWIM010000007.1, from coordinate 14,788 downwards.
TTTATAAGATTGCAAACTTACATATGAGGTTACAGGTTGTCTTGTTGTAATACCATCATAATCTAGCTCATCTTCAAAATTAGTGTATACAGGCTCCTGTTTTTCAATTTCTAAGTACTTGATCAGTTCTCTTAGGGCAATTCTAAGTTCATCCAATTTCTTCACATTTATGGTCTCCCAATAATGATCAGTCTGTAGTTCCTTTATTAGGGGTAAATGCACAGATACTTGAGGTATATTATCCTTCTTCTCTAAAGCAACGGCAGTTCTAAAAATTTTACCCATATACTTGGCTGTATCTCCAGACCCGGTAAGGAGTACTATTTGATATACCAACACTAGCATATCAAATCTTCTAGCTAGCTCATCATCTCCCTTAGATGGAGGCTGCAAGTGTGCTAAATGGCTGTTGATCTCTTGGACATCACTTTTTGAAAGATTTAACCACCTACTTTTATTACTATATTCTTTTACATACCTGAGCTCTTTCCTTACTCTAAACCTACTTTCATCTAGGTTCAATATTGTCTTATGTAGTTCCGTTAGATAGCTATCTCTTATTTCAATCTCCTCAGGTGTTCTATCCGATAGGTGTGCAATCAGTTGAGATACTTTTACCTTGGCTTCAAAAATTTGTTGTAGCAGAGGTTTCATGTTATTAGCCGTGGCTCCATCTGGATACTCATCAAAGAATTCAAAGTTCTCACAGTAATCAAAAATTAGAAACTCTTTTTTATCTTCTCCAGGTCCAAATAAGTTTGGACATAATCTAGTGCCACGGCCTATCATTTGCCAAAACTTGGAAGAACTTTTTACTATTTTAAAGAATACCAAATTGACAACCCTAGGTGCATCTACCCCAGTATCCATCATATCCACTGACACAGCAATTTGTGGCTCTTGCTCATCAAAAGGGTCTGCAAACTTCTCTAAAAGATCTTGTGCCTTGGTTTCATAATTATCAATGACTCTTAGAAACTTTCCAGAATACTCTGGGTAATTCTTATTAAATCTTTCTTCTATAAAAATAGCGTGCGAATGATTCTTTGCAAAGATGATAGTTTTACCTAGCTTGTCTCCTCCGCTTACCTTAATGCCATCATTCATTAAGTGTTCCAACACTTTATCTACAGTACCTGTATTAAATAGCCATTTGTTAATAGCTTCACTACCTATAGCCTCCGGTACTTCCTCGTTAGTAGGATCTCCAAATTTTTCTTCATACTCTTCCTTCTCCCTGTCTGATAAATCTGCATACCTGATACCTTCTCTTTGAAACTTCAGTGGAACACTAATTGATTTTGGAGGCACTAAAAAACCTTGATCAACCGCAGTATTTAGTTCATAGGCAAAGGTTGGGTTATCATCTTCTATTCCAAAAAGCCCATAGGTATTCCGGTCAATCTCCTTTTTAGGAGTAGCTGTTAACCCAATGATCATAGCATCAAAATAATCAAAGATTGCTCTGTACTTTTGATACACACTACGGTGTGCTTCATCAATGATGATTAAATCAAAATGACCTACACCATAGAAACGTTCATCATCTGTTTTAACTTTATCAATTTTATTGATTATGGTTGGATAGGTAGAGAACACTAAGCGTGTACTATTATCTTGTTTTTCTTTTGTTAAATCAATAGAGGAGAGGTCCGGTAAGTGCTCTTTAAAAGCATTTTTAGCTTGCCTAACCAATGCATTTCTATCTGCTAGGAACAATATCCTTTTAGCCCAATTACACTTAGTTAACATATCTACGATAGCTGCTGCAGTTCTTGTCTTTCCACTACCTGTGGCCATTACTAATAGACTTTCTCTTTTAGCCCCTCTTAAGCTACCTTCCTTCGTATTGACAACCAGGTTCTCAGAAACTCTTTTAATAGCTTCTAACTGATAATCTCGTTCGACAATGGTTGTATTAACTTTAAAACTACTTAGGTCTTTTCTGGTGATTCGTCTGTCTATAAGTAGTTGTAATTCATCTTGGGTGTAAAATCCTTGTATTTCTCGATCAACATAAAAGGTGTCATCCCAAATAAAGGTTTCAAACCCATTGGTATAGAAAATAACAGGGCGTTGCCCATACATTTGTTCTAAACAATCCGCATAGAGTACAGCTTGATGTCTGCCTTTTCGAGAATCAGCCATAGTTTTTTTAGCTTCTACAACAGCCAAAGGCTTACCATCCTTGCCCCAAAGTACATAATCGACATACCCTATTCGAGAAGGATTGGTACTTACTGGCATACCAGTTACCTCAAATTCTATTTCCCTTCCTGCGTTTAAATTATCCCAACCTGCATCTTTTAATAATACATTTATATAGAGCTTTCTAGTGACAGACTCTGGAATTAGTATAGGAATAGTTTTATTGGGATCTTTTGTTTTTTCTCTTGCAACTCTTCGTTGGGTACTTTCTTTTTGCTGAGCCTCTAATTGTTTTTGAAGTAGTTCAATTTGAGCTGCTTGTGATTCAAGCTTGGCACGTTCCTCTTTGTCTTTTTCTCTTCTTTTATCTAATTGCGACTCTAACAGTTGCAGAGCCTTTAGGGTTTCCTTTTGCTCATTTCCATCTGGAATCTGGCCCATGTTGAAGGATGGAACATTGATTTCCTCTTCACTATAATAGACGCCTATAAAGCTCAAGAACCTGAATAGGTTTTTTATACTTGCAATTGACTGATCATGTGTAATGGATTTTCCATGAGCAGCCGCATTACCATTTAGACGGATGAGATTTATTTCCCTAAACATGGAGGGTTTAATGATTTCTCTAAAACACTGCTCATGTATTAAGCTGGAGAGTTTGGTATCATAAGGCCATTGTAATTCTACATCATTTTGGTAGAGCCATTGCACCGCTTTTTCAAGCGTACTTCTTGCAATCATGGCACTGGCCTTTGGAGACGTTAAAGTAAGCTGTTCTGCTTCTTTCGCTTCACTATATATGGCAGGCCATTCCCTATGTAGAAATTGGAAATTACTCATTAATAGATATTGTATATTTCACCCAATCGATTGTTGAAAACTGCTTTGTAAAATCCATCATAATCACCATTCTCCAACTCAAAACTTCTGATAATTACACCATAAGAAGATAATGCTTCAAGAATATTTCTATTTTTTTCTATTGAAAAACTAGGAATGAAATACTCTATTCGGTTTTTAATAATATAGGCTGGATGACTTTCCTTTAAGTAGTTCCTATAAGCCAATACCCAATATAGAGGATATTCTGTATGTTTCATTGACAATCCAACTATTCTAATATTATCCGTAAAGAAATATTTAACCCAAGATGATTTTTGGTCAGATAAATGAATTTTATTTTTTAACGAAAAAAGGTCATCATGAGCTTGCTTTTTTACCCTAGCACTATAATTGATGTAATGTCTAAATCCAAACAATATTGAACTATATGAACACTGTTCACCATGAATGTGCCATATTTTTTTTTCATTTAATTCTTGTCGTCGGTAACAACTAAAGGAAATTTCTCGATGACCAAAATTGTTTTTTCTTTTCCATTCAATATTCAGAGCTTTTTCAAATAAATAATCATAGTTGGTGGTTAAAATTTCATCATACCTAAGCTTAGGAAGATCTTCATATCTAGGGTTTAATTTAATTTTGCCGACTTCAATTTGAATAAATTTCTTAATCTCTATTTCATCATTTGTTTTATGAGAAAAATTATAATTAACAATTTCATCATATGCCAGGGGAAATGGCTTCTTATAAATCTCATTTATTCTACCATCAGCGTACTTATTATTTAAACTATCGAGAATATCTTCCCACCCAACATAAAAGGTTGAAGTAGTTTCTAAGTCTTTGACTCCCTTATTAATGCCATTACCAAATAGAAATATTTGTTTTGGGTGATCGGATAATGTTTTACAAGCATTTAAATTTTTTTTTCTTCTTTTCATACCAACTCCCCTTTAAAAGCCCTTTGAATAAGGCTGTTAAACAAATCTTCTGCTTGTACCAAGCTGGCCTTAGCTTGTGATTTTTGTGCTTCTATTGCTTGAACTCTTTCTTTAAATTGGTTTTGGAGGTCAATTGGGGGTATAATTATTTTAAAATTCTGTAATTGTTCTTTTGTAATAGCCTCCATAACTGCTCCGCCGCCAGAGCCGATTCCGAGAAGTTTTCTTTTGACATTTAGAGAAATTAATAAATGACTTAAAAACAAAGAATAAATTATTGCTCTATTTGGTCGTATGATAGAAACATGTTGATTAACTCTAGCTGGTAAAACATCATTTGGCACAACTGTACTTCTACAAATAGATGCTCCAGTTATGTTAAACAAAACATCATTCTCTTGCACAATTACATTTTTAAGTTTGAAAGCCTGATCAGAATCTATAAAAGCCAGGTTTTTATATTTAAATCTGTTGTCATAAACATTTAAACTTCTTATCAAGGAAATGCCTTCTTCCTTATAAGCCTCTTTTCCACCTCTAGGAGTGGCTCCACTTCCTATTTTTGAAGTTATATTTTCTAATGTATTTTTTCTCCATCCCTTTGGATTCTTCACAGGATCACCAAACATATCTATAAACAGGCTTTGAGTTAACTCATTATACTTAGCTATGAGAGCTTTTGTTTTTTGCCTGTAGGTATCTGCTTCATCTAATATGGAAGCTATCTTTTTTTGTTGGTCTAGTGGTGGGAGGGGGATTTTGAGTTTCTTAACCTGTTCTAGACTAAGATTTGGTATTGTTGCTGTAACTTTTCCTTTGACGAACTGAGATTGAGCGTTGGGACTAGAAATGAAGTGACACAAAAAATTAGAATTTATTTGAGAATCTCCAAGTCTAATTATTGCTACTGCTTGATTACAATTCAAATCCTCTTCAATTTCCACAATAGCGGTCCTTCCAATCGTTCCAGCTATTGTAACAAGCACATCACCTTTTTTTATCTGAGACCTCTGCAGTTCTGAATTGTGTGTTTCTTCATCTATGAACAGAATATCATCATTGATAAAGACTTTCCCATTTATCACATTTTGAGCACGTAAGAATCTAACACCACTTTCTGTAAAACGCTTACCAACTGATGTTGGTGTAGTGCCTTTTGTCACTACTTCTACAGAACTTCCTAACTCAACTATCCTCATCTCAACATCTCTTTTAAAGCAGCCAATGCTTGGTTTCTTTCTTGATCTAGGGTTTCAATATCTTTTATAATCTCAGCTGGCGGGGAATATTCAATTTCTTCATAGTGTATCTCCTTATACCTGTTTATAGACAAATCCCAAGCATTGGTCTTTAACTCCTCAATAGGGACTAGGAAACTTTGATCGGTTCTAGTTCGATTGGCTTCATCACTAAGATTATGGTATCTGGCCAGAATATCTGGGATGTCATTTGTTTTAATTTCATGGCGCTTGTCATCCAAACTATAACCATCTGTTTGCATGTCATAAAACCATACGGTATTTGTGCCTCCTGTGCCTGTTTTAGTAAAAAAGAGTACAGCTGTACTTACCCCTGCGTAGGGCTTAAACACCCCACTGGGCATAGAGATAACTGCATCAAGTTTGTGATTTTCTATAATCTCTTTTCTAATCTGCTTATGGGCGTTAGAGCTTCCAAATAGCACCCCGTCTGGTACAATTACAGCGCATCTGCCGCCTTTTTTCAACATTCTCAATATTAGCCCCAAAAAGAGCAGTTCTGTCTTCTTAGACTTGACAGTTTTCAATATAGAATTCTCCACGGCATCATAGTCCAAACTACCTTTGAAGGGTGGATTGGCCAATATTAAGGAATACTTGTTTCTTAGGTCTCCAGCACTTTCACTAAGTGCATCATTCTTTACAAGGTTAGGATTTTCAATTCCATGAAGCTGTAAATTCATAGCCCCAATCCGAATCATAGTGTCATCAATCTCTACCCCATTAAACATCTCATTGTTAAAATGATCTCTAAAGGATTTATCTAAAAACCAATCTTTATGATTGTTTCTAAAATACTCACCTGCGGCCACTAAAAAACCAGCAGTACCTGACGCAGGATCACATATGACATCATCCTTTTTAGGCTGTGTCATATCCACCATCATCTTTATAATATGTCTTGGGGTCCTAAACTGCCCATTGGTTCCTGCAGAGGCTATCTTAGAGAGCATGTACTCATACAAATCTCCTTTGGTGTCTCTATCATTCATATTGATCTTATCAATCAACTGCACCACTTGATCCACTAATCTTGGGGTAGCAATGATAAAAGTAGCTTGGCTCATATACTTAGCAAACACTCCGGCAGAATCTCCTACTTGTTTCATATGGTCGAAGACTGTCATATCATCTACCAAAGGTTTAGTAAAGACATCGAACATACTTTGGGGATCTTTATTTTTGAAGGAGCTCCATCTCAACTCTTTTTGTCCAGGTGTGAAAATGATATTCTGGACAGTTATGCCAACAGTATTGGCTTTTTTTTCCTCCAGCAGCTGTCGCTCATCTAGTCTTCTTATAAAAAGCAAATATGTAAACTGTTCTATAACAGATAAGGGGTTAGATATTCCTCCTGTCCAAAAGGCATCCCATATCTTGTCTACCTGTGATTTTAATTCTCCTGTAATCATTAATTTTTTTGGAATATGCTAAGATTAAAGCTTTAGATTTTTGAAAAAATAAATATAGTGGAAAAATTAGATTACTCCTCACCTATTTTGATTTCCTAAATCTACAAAACCAAAAAGACGACCTAATGAGTCGTCTTGATCTTAACAGTACTTCCATATAAACCCTCTCTTTCTTTCTTTCTTTCTTTCTTTCTTTCTTTCGCTCCTTTAACTGATGCAGGGTTTGTTTGGCCCATCGCCCTTAGGGGCTTTTGCCACTGAATTGTTTTTGGCTATGTACCCATTTATTTAAACCTGATTGAATACACTTTTCTTTCTTTTATCATTACCCCTATTGGAAAAGTAGAAGAAAAAGGCCAAATGAGACCCTTACAGAACCTATTTGAACAATCTTAGTATTACCTACGTTAGTTTTAGTTAGACCTAAAGAGCTATCGGCATGATCTTAAACAGCTATAAGTATTTAGTACCTATCTGTTCATTTGGAATTACTTCAAAACAAAGCAGAGTTTTCCCCTTTAGGAATTGTACTTCCTTTGAGTATTGAATTACTTCATAACCGATTTAAACCTTAAACTTCATCAGTGCTGTACGTCAGTTTTTACACCTACACCCTCATGGATAACTAACTCGTTGTTAATTCAACAGGATACTACTTGTTCCTATTATCCACCCACTAACTTATATTAAGGCCATTTTTCAGAGCTACCGGAGAAAACCTCGCCGCTATGTATGGATATTATTACAATCCTGCAGTTACTAATCCAATGTCTTGTCCCCTAATAATCACTCTGGATCCTCAAGGCTGACAGTGCTCTTAATTTAAAAAAAATGCCTACTTAATAGAATTTCCACAGTTTCTATATAGTAGGCAAGCTAGCATTCTGAATGCTTATATTACTTCTACCCTGTGGAGTAGTACAATTTTCTTGTACTAATATAGACATGAACTGGACATAATTCAAATCACTATTATAGCTAAAATGTACACTTCAAAGGTATGAATCCAGTACAATTTTTGATTGGAGTATTGTTAAGAGTTATCAACCTTGAATGATTTTTGAATTAAGGAGGTCATAATCTCATTTTAACAAATAGTTTAATCTCAAATAGGCAATGATTCGAGCGTTTTATGTATTCATTTTAGCGATTTATAATTATCTGGCTAAGTATTGAAACAATGAAATTTAGTCAAAATGGGGGTGTTTTGGATTAGGAAGAGAAAAAGTTGGAGTAGTAACCCGGCCCTTCTCTCTCCTTTTCCAATGTGAACACAACATTTTCAGGTCCTTTTGTTCATTAAATTAGGAGAGGATTCTCAAAAGTTTGGTTATACAAAATTCATAAACTCCTATTTTTAAAATGCTTAATCAATTAGAATCTCGAAATAATTGTAGTAATAAGCATTGCCGTCTATAACAAATACAGTCTTTAGATCCATTGTCACTTTCACAAGCTCCACCCAAACAACTTTCCCCTTGTCTAACTGTCCTATGGGTATCAATACAAGCACCTTAAAAGGCGTGTGAAGCTTTTTCAGTAAGTTGTTCCAAGTGACTATATAGATCCAGTCAGATGAGCTGTATTTAAGCTGTTCGGCCAAGTCTCGTTTGTTCATATAATATCCAAGACTTCTTAATTTAAAAACCAGTTTTCAGTTCGATTCTGCATAGAATCTGCAAGGCCCGAAACAAACTCAAAGGCATTGGCGTTTCTCTCTAAATTAGAGTCTATATAGCTCGACTTGTTGGCCTCTGTAAAGAGATTATACAACCGCCATAGGTTAATGGATCCTTCTTGATTTCGATTGAAATTATCATCTTCATAGTAGTTCTTCACTACTGTTCCGATCTGGTTGTCATTCAATCCAAGTGCCAGTTTGCCAACTTTCTCTGTCTTATGTAGATGTTGGTACATTTTCATCTTCCCTATAGTATGTCCGAATTGTAACTCATCGAGACTAAACTTGCTCATGCGCTCCATGTTGCCAAGAAATCTATCTTTATCAAAAGAATGAATCAACTCATGGATCTTATCTTTCAATTCTGTAACACTACTTACTCTAATGTCCGCTTTTAGCCCATCTGTACTGATACATAGGTTGCAACAAACCAAATTATTGAAGCCAATGAATACTTTAAATTTTTCAAGATTTCTTTTACTATATAAATTTTCTTGATTAAGAGCCCTAACCCCACCTATGGTCAAAGTCAGTGGATTGTTGTTCACTTTTTCTTTCAAACTTGGCACTTCTATCATGAAGGCACATCGTTGATAATAAATGGTTTTTTCATGTTGCTGAAGTTCTTTGACAGGTTTGCCTAGTGCACTGGGGACGCGGCCTTTGATTATGTGTGATATCCTGATATTGGGTTGTAATATCCTAGCTCCTGAAAAATTTGCATGGACTACTTCGTTTGTGGCATCAATAAATTCTGAATGAGCTATAGTGCTTTCGGAATCACTATAGTTTGGTATAATACACTCACTTTTAAGGTGATCTAATGTCACCTGTTCCGTGTTAGCCTCTATAAAGGGCCCTTTTGATATAGTAATATCTTCTTCTGAGATAATCTGGGTATCTATATTATTTTTATTATTAACTGTTATCAATTCCATTTTCTTGGTTTTTAGATTGTTGTATGATTTGTGTGTTTGATATTACTTGAGATTGTATATTCTCCAGTAATTGCTTCTTGGCCATTATCATTGGCTTGATAGTATCCTGAATCTTATGATGTTTAGAATAGACAAGTCTCAATTCTTCAATGCTTTCACAAGCTTCAATTTCCAGTCTAACTTTTTCTTCTCCTGTTCCGGACCCTTGGTCGCACCACTGAATTATCTTTTTACCGGTACTTGCATTGATTATAAATTCCGGCTTATCAATAAATAGACCAGTACGATCCTTAGATGCTTTGGCATTGTGTGCACTATCTATGTCAAAAACAATAGTGAATTCATAATCCAGATCATTCCTTTGTATGGCCTTCAAACCAACCTTTTCAGGAACCATTTTACCATTCTTTTGATTCAACACATAGTCTTGCTTTACTCTCATTGTAGAGAGGATATGGGCATTGGAACGAAGTATTTTATTGACAAAGGCATTTTGCCTGGGTGTCACCTTCCCCCAATTTGTGAAACTATTGCCCAACATATTACTGTGGACATCCAATAGATAGTCCCAGCAATGGGATATACTATCAATGACGATAGCTTCCATTCCTGCCCTTTCACAAAGCTCAATGGCCTCTATATACCTTTCTGGGGAATATGGAGGATCCAAGGAAACCACATTGTAATCCCCTAAATGCGCATATAAGTCAGCAGACCTATTTTCCGTATCTATTATAGCTGTTTTGGTGAAATCTCCACCTACCAAGCCCTTTGCAATGAGCAGTGATGAATAGGTTTTTCCACTTCCTGCACAGCCCTGAAGCGCCAGCTTTATCTTTGCTTTTTTCCTTTCGGATATTCTTATTTCCATTATAGTTGTTTTTAAATAATTAGTTAATCAAAAAGGACTTACACATAGCCTGTATAAGTCCTTAGAGGTTATTAGATAATACTCAGTGTTAAATCACTGCCTGATCATCAATAAGTTGTTTTGATACTTGCAACAAGCCAGAGAAGTCATCAGCAGTGACTCGATTCGCATTAGATAAATGTGACATGCGGATGTTTGGATTGTTTTCTTCATCAAAACTCAGATTACATAAATAGTCTTTACCCACTTCTAGACCATAGGAATAGTTAGACTGGTAACACATAGCTGTGCGCTCCACTTCCTCACCATCTGGCAAATTGAATTTCAGAGTTACAATTTTGTAAAGCTTGCCATTGGTGTTTTCCAATTCACTTGTTCCAATTTTTAGCAACGTAGCATTGAATAAGAATTCTGTCTCACCCGTTTCCGGATTTTCAATTTGTTTGTACTTGGTCATACTGTTTAAGATTTTAGTTATGAGATAAGCCAATCCTATCTCCCAGGACTTAAAAAGGGTGGGGTGAAGTTTGATTCCATGAGCGGAGCGAATGCAGACTGAGTAATGGCACTTGGGGTTGACAAATGTAAAATACGCTCTTAAACAGCGTCGGATGGCCTAGCAAGGTGTTTGAAGGATGATCCGAATAAAGGAAGTACCCAAGCAACCCAATTCTAAATTGGGGAGGGGCTTCTTTATAGTTTATTCAGTGTATGATCATTTGAAAAAAAATAAAAAATTTTAATTTTCAGGAAACAATAAATACAACTGATATGAAACATCTCAGATTTGAAGATTTACCCAAGGCCATGGAAACCATTCTTGACAAATTAACCAGAGTTGAAGAAGAACTGGAAAATATCAAAATGAATTTCCAACCCAAGACCCCGGTTGAGTTAATGACCAGACAAGAAGTGACAAATTATCTTAAAATTTCCTTTCCTACTTTACACCAATGGACAAAAAATGGAATTCTATCTGGTTATAGGACTGGCAATAGAGTGTATTATAAAAGAAGTGAGATTGAAAGTAGGCTAGTTAGAATAAACTAAATTCAATTTTTAAACGTTCTTAAATTTTGTTTAACCTATTTAATTGAACGTTTAATTCATTTTTGAATTATATTCATCCTTTCAAGCAGGACATCTAATCATGTAAAGATGAATAGTGATGTAAACTACTTGGTTACAATACGAAGAATATGGATAAGATTTTACTTTCCACATATTTGATAAAGATTCAGGACAGAGAGAAAAATGATCAAATCTTGAGTCATTTCAACGGGGAAGATGATTTTTTTAGAGTATTTGAAAATTATTTGAATACTATTTTTGAGAACATTTTGGCAACTTCTGATGCAAGACAAACTACGTCTCTGCATTTGACTTTGGATGCACCACCAACTGTTGATAACGAAAATAGGCGGATCTATGGACACTTCTCAACAGGTGTTAGTGGAGAGCAATATCAAATACGTGATGTTGACACTAGAGAAGAGGTTTTAGAAGTACAGAGAAATCACGCTGCTTTTAGAAATATATTCTTTTATATTCAAATGCCAACTCAAAAAGATAATGGAGCCTTAATACTCCAACGTAAGGCTAAATTTGGAATTAAGACAGTTTTCAAAAAAACCATTAATCAATACGTAAAGGAACAAGGTTATCAAGACTATACGGTATTAGTTAATAATATTGTACACGGAAGGGTTTATAGAAGAATGATGGCTGATGGAAATTTAAAAAAGGTTGAGTTTATTAAAAGAAGGATACCAAGCTCTATTGAGGAATATTATAGGAATGGAGGAACTCCAGAGCAAATCCCCGGTACTTTAAAAACATCCATGCTGTCGCCAACAAGTTTGCCTCAAAACTTCAAAAATTTTGTAAATGAACTTTTTACTAATCCGGATCAAGAGCGAATCGAGATAGAGGGAATTGATGAAGACTTTGATGAAGTAGAATTTGAATTAGAGTTAAATGGCAAACGTAAAACTTTTTATGTTATGCATAAACATAGAATTCAGCCTGATGTAGATGTAACAGCTCAAATCGAGTTTACGGACCAGGGAGAACCAACCCTTGAATCATTAATTGAACAAAGTGAGGAACTTATTAGGGATTTAATTGAATTAAGACTTTAATATGTTGGAGCGTATTAATATAACAACAATTATTAAAGACCACTTTAAGACTTTAAGAAGCTTGAATCAAAAGTCAAATTTGGTTAATGGAAAAGATGTACTTTTATTTATTGGGATTCCGCTATTACTTGCTAATGTCCTAGCTTATAGGGGTTATGATTTCAAAGACCAGTTAGGGAACTTGATAGCAGCAATTTCAATCTTCGGAGGGTTTCTATTCAACCTTTTGGCTATCATTTATAGTCAATTAGATAACATAGAAAAAGATGCGTCAAAGGAAGATAATGATCTGAAGAAAAAATTTGTAAAAGAAATTCATAGTAATATATCCTTTTGTATTCTTCTATCTATTTTGATAGTTCTTACATTGCTACTCACGTCTATTGATATCCCTAAATTCCAATATGATTGGTTGATAAATAAGATAATAATCGGTCTGAATTACTTTTTATTGACTCTGTTTTTGTTAACCCTCATAATGGTTTTAAATAGGGTATATATTTTATTAAAGAAAAATGGTGAAAAATAGGGAGAGTACTCAATATTGACTACAGTCAAACCGGTTGAAAGGCTACAATGATTACTTGAGATATTATATCCTTTTAATCCTATTTCAACTGAATATGGAGGAATCCTGTACATTAACATTAAGCTGATCTTTCAAGTGATTTTTCTAGACAACCTTTTTATCGCGTCACTAACTCTCTTCTTAATAACCTTTCCATAATTTCCCTAGTAATCTGCATACTGGAATACCCCAATGAATTACTTAATAGCCCCATAGGAGCATCATTATAAAGCACTACACTGGACGCAAAGGTCTTACGCTTTAAATGATGAATTAATGGATTGTTAGTGCCTACAATCGCCCCTATTTCCTTTAGATAGGAATTGATCTTTTGATTGGGGAATCTAAGAAGTACGTGGGGCACTTATATAGATTGATAAACGGATGACTTTTTTGAAAATAATTTAATTTTCAAGAAAACATAAATGCAGCAGATATGAAACATTTGAGATTTGAAGATTTACCCATGGCCATGGAATCTGTCCTGGACCAATTAACCAGAGTTGAAGAAGAACTGGAAAATATCAAAATGAATTTCCAACCTATGGCCCCTGTAGAGTTAATGACCAGACAAGAGGTGGCAGACTATTTTAAAATCAACATCACTACTCTATGGAATTGGACAAAGAAGGGTAGGTTGAAATCATATGGCATAGGGTATAGAGTTTACTATAAGCGAAGTGAAATTGAAACCAGTTTAATTAAAATAGTGTAAACTTTATCTCTTTAAAAAGTGTTTGTTCATGATTTTTATAATTAATTTAACTCACTAACAACTAGTTGTGTATAATTTGAAAAAATATGGATATAAAAATCTGGACAAAAAGACATTTTAGTAAAGATTCCAATTTTGAATGGCCTTGTCCCAATTGTAAAAGTCAATCATTAGAATTATTGATAGATCGTTTTTTTCAGGATCAGTCAGCTGAATCAAAAAGAATGAGGGAGGATGATGAATTCTGGCAAATCGAATGGATAGATCTAATATTTTCTGGGGCCCTTAGATGTTCAGTTTGTTCAGAATATATCACATTTACAGGAAGAGGGAATCCTGAGCCTAATGGATATTATGATTACGAATTAGATCAACATCATTTAGAATACGACGAGGTTTTTGTTCCATCATTTTTCGAGCCGGCGTTAAGAATTTTTGACATTCCAGACCAGTGCCCTGAATTGGTCAAAAATGAAATTATTAATTCATTTAAACTTTTCTGGTCAGATTTACCAGCAAGTGCTAATAGGATTAGAACCTCCCTCGAAATAATAATGAACGAGAATAAAGTGAAAAGGTTTGAAATAATTGGAAATCAACGCAAACCTATATCATTGCATAAAAGAATTCTGATCTTTAATAATCCAGGTTTGACAGAATTACTTTTAGCTATAAAATGGATTGGTAATACAGGTAGTCACTTAGGAAATTTACAAACAATAGATATTTTAGAAGCTTATAGATTATTGGAATATACTTTGACCAAACTATATGATAACCAGGAAAAGGAAATTTTAAAGATTACAAAGGAGATAAATAAACGAAAAGGAACTCGAAAGCGAAAATAACTTTGCTTAAGAGATGGAATGATCTGCCAGTAAACTCTTCATGGGATTGATTCATTTTATCGCATGGATTAATTTTTAGGAATTTTGATCTTGTAAATAACTGGTTATCAGTATAATATGTAATAAATTTTTAAGGTATTGTTGATATGTTGTTTGTAAGTCTACAGCATGTGTATGTTTTAACAGTCTATCTTTACCTCATATTAATCTAAATAATTTTATATGTATTTATCAGTTTTAAATGATTACCTAATTGATACTGCCTTAGGTGTAGTACTTTTAGGTGTCATAGCAGGACTCTTGGATACTTCGGACCAAATTGCGCCAGGCTTTTCGGTTTCATTGCGCCAGTGATTTCGGTTCAAACTGCGCCACTTCCCTGAGGGATTTCGGTTCGTTTTGCGCCAGTGATTTCGGTTCGTT
>NZ_JASWIM010000069.1:0-8006 GCF_030291335.1 Arenibacter flavimaris | reverse complement strand
AAACGAACCGAAATCACTGGCGCAAAACGAACCGAAATCCCTCAGGGAAGTGGCGCAGTTTGAACCGAAATCACTGGCGCAATGAAACCGAAAAGCCTGGCGCAATTTGGTCCGAAGTATCCACATACACAAGTCGTTCCTTAAAAGACAAAAATACGTTAGTAAATAAGCTAATGACAGATCATTTCCTGACCGAAGACTATATTAAAAAAAGTGGATTGAAATATATCATTTTCAGAAATGCTCTGTACATGGATGTCTTACCACTTTTTGTTGGTAAACACGTATTTGAGAAAGGTATAATACAACCTGCTGGAAATGGTAAGGTGGCTTATGCCTTAAAAGCTGAACAGGCAGAGGCAATGGCTAATGCATTAATGACCGAAAAATTCGAAAACCAAACATTTAACTTTACAGGTGGTGATGCATATTCTTTTTACGATGTTGCAACTGCACTTACAGAACTTTCCAATAAAGAAGTGATTTACAAAACCGTAGATGTTGAACTATTCAAAAAAATAATGCTGGACAATGAAATTCCTGAACCAATGGTCAAAAAAATAGTTGGTTTTAATTTTGATATTAAAAACGGACAGGAAGCAACAGTTACAAATGAATTGCAACATTATCTCGGACGTAAACCAAAAAATCTAAAAGAAGGTCTGAAAGCATTATTCAATTTATAGATACAAAGAAATGAAAAAGGAAATGAAAAAGGAAATGAAAATTGCCTTAGTAACTGGTGGAAGCCGTGGATTGGGAAAAAATATGGCTTTGGAATTAGCAAAAAAAGGACTTCATATAATTCTAACTTATAACAGCAACGAAGAAAAAGCTAAAGAAGTTATCAAAGACATTGAACATCTAGGACAACAAGCGATTGCGGTTCAATTAAACCTTACTGACTTCAATAAGTTTGAAGAATTTTTTGGGATTGTAAAAAAGTCGATTAAATCCAAATTAGGAATAGAAAAAATCGATTACCTTATAAATAATGCGGGTATTGGAATTAACGCGCCATTTGCTAAAATTACTGAAGAACAACTAGATACACTTTATAATATTCAGTTTAAAGGCACCTATTTATTAACACAAAGTGCATTGAACATTTTAAACGATGGTGGTGGAATTGTAAATGTGTCAACTGGACTTACTCGTTTTGCCTTAAACGGATTTTCAGCTTATGCGTCTATGAAAAGTGCTATTGAAACATTAACAAAGTATCAGGCAAAAGAATTAGGCGCAAGAAAAATTCGGTCAAATGTAATCGCACCAGGAGCTATCGAAACTGATTTTGGTGGTGGAGCAGTTAGGGATAATGAAAAAATGAATAGCTTTATCGCGTCTAACACTGTTCTGGGGCGTGTTGGATTACCAGATGATATTGGAAGTGTTGTTGCCTTTTTATGCACCGATGATGCAAAATGGATAAACGCACAACGCATAGAAGTGTCTGGTGGACAAATGATTTAAATCAAAATAATGTCTATACTTCACATAAAGAATATCTCCGAATATCATAGATTAATGCAATTGCCAAAACCACAGCACCCTTTGGTTAGCGTAATTAATTTTGCCGATATTAAAAGGAAAGAAAATGTGACGGTTTCAAGTTTTACGCACGGTTTTTATTCGATTGCCCTGAAACAGGTATTTAATGGTAAAATGAAATATGGACAACAGGAATATGACTTTGACGAAGGCGTATTAGCTTTCGTAGCACCTAATCAAGTAATGCGTATTGCAGTAGAGGATGAACGAAAATTAAATCATTCGGGTTGGCTACTTATTTTCCATCCCGATTTTTTATGGCATACATCTTTGGCACAAAAAATAGAGAAATATGACTTTTTTGGTTACGAATTAACCGAAGCATTACATCTTTCGGACAAGGAACAAAATATGCTAACCGATTTGATGCAAAATATTAATCAAGAATATAATTCAAATATTGATAAATTCAGTCAAGATGTTATCATTTCACAATTGGAATTATTACTCACATATTCGGAACGGTTTTGTCAACGTCAATTTATCACTCGTAAAAAAAATAACCATAGAATACTTGAGCAATTCGAAACACTTTTAAATAATTATTTTAAAAGCAAAGACTTACAGGAAAATGGATTACCTACAGTTAATTATCTGTCTACTTCATTGAACTTATCACCCAATTATTTAAGCAGATTATTAAAAACACTATCAGGAAAAAGCACTCAAGAATTTATTCACGAAAAACTAATGCAATTAGCTAAAGAGAGACTTTCAACGACAGAGTTATCTGTAAATGAAATTGCATTCAGTTTAGGATTTGAACACCCACAATCATTCGGAAAATTATTCAAGAAAAAAACGGAATTGACACCATTGGAATTTCGTAAATTATATAATTAAATAACATTGTGGAAACTGTAGCCTTAACCTACATAACATTTAGTTTAAGCGATTTTATCGCAAAAAAGATTGGAGTCAATGTAATTTCCGTCATCGGAAAATTAATGGGACTAATCATTGCAATTATCGGAACTAGTATGGTTATAGAAGGAATTAAAATATCATTTGGCTTAGCAAATTAAAAAATATTGAACCGGATAAGACTTAGCCCAAAAATGTATAAACTAATTGCGGCTTTACAGCTAATTCGAACCCAAGTAAAAATTAAAAGGGTGTGTGTTGCCAAAACCCTGGTGCGTTTTAATCCGGAACTATTGTTTTACTGCACCGTTGTGATAAACAGTTCAAAAAAGCAGAAATTCACGCAACCTCTCAATTGAAAATTCATCTATCTTTAAATCAAAATTGGGTAAATTTTTGAACATTCAAGCTATTGTTGAAAATTAAATATTTGCACTATGAAATACGGACTAGGGCTATTCGTACTTACTTTATTGTGCTGTTCCCAAGATGACACAAAAAGTCTTACCTCTTCTAATCTAAAAGGAAAATGGATCGAGACTGTAACTCGAATGGACAATTTGGATGTTATGAATTTGAACAGGGGAAAAGAACTAAAAAATGGTAATTTGTTACCTAAACCCAAATCAGGACCTTATAGATACGAGCTTTTAGAACATAGAATCTCTTTAAACCGGGTATTATCCAGCGATTCCAGCTTTAAGGACTACTATCTTCGACTTACAAATAATAAATTATATATTGAAAATTTTTATGGTTCCACATTAGGCGAAACCTTGACTTTTGAAAGATTGGATTAAAACTCCGTTGACAATTACCATAGGACTTCACTTGACGCAAATCTTGCTGGGATGGACTTTTTACTTCTTTGAAAAACTCGACTAAAATTAAAGTTTTATGCTTGGTCGGATGTGTCCCTACTAATATCAACAGACCCTATGAACTAATCCGGGGGCCTTGTGTTCAATTCCAAGATTTAACTATATTTATGAGACCGCAAAATCTTTTGCTATTTGCGTGGTGGAAGGGCAAGTGCAGAACCGTCATCGCAGTACTCATAAAAACATACCCATGAAAAAACATATACTAGTTGAAATAATGTCTGAATTGACTCCTTTAACAGAGGAAGAAAAATTGGATATTGAAAATAGTTTCCCAATTGAAAGATTTAATTGTGGAACCCACCTCTTAAAAGAAGGGCAAATTGCAAAAGAAGCATACTTTATCATTGAGGGATGTATAAGGGAGTATAGGCACTCTGATGGGGAAGAAAAGACTACAGCATTTTTCACTGAAGAACAAGCAGTGGTCAATTTTGACAGTATGATTAATCAATCTCCCTCAAAAATCAATTTTGTTTGTGAAGAAAATACTTCTGTTGCCATATTAAATTCTGAAAAAGAACAAGAGCTATATAATAAACATCCTAGATTTGAGACGTTTTGTCGACATGGTGTTGAAAAGATGATTGGTGAGAAACACGAACAATTGGTCAATTCCATAACTCTTAAACCAGAACAGCGCTATTTGAAATTACAGGAAGAAAGACCGGATTTAATCAACCGAATTCCCCAATATCATATTGCAAGTTATTTAGGGATTAAACCAGAAACACTAAGTCGGATTAGGAAAAGGATCGTGGAAAAAAATTAGTTTAATCACCAATTTTTTGTGCCACTATATAATATTCTGTAGCAGGAGTATCCATTAAAATGGCGGTTTCAATTATTTTAAAACCACAACTTTCAATTTCCCCTTCTAGCTCTGTAATCGAAAAGAATTTTAGATAAGGTAGGATTTTCAATGTTTTTAACGCAAAGATAATCCCTTGGGATATCCATGCGGCAAATGTTCTCTTTTCTTTCAAACAAGCAGTAGAAGTAATCATTACACCTCCTGTTTCCAATAACTCCCCTGTTCGTCTTAGAACTTTTTCAGTATCTTTAAAATAAAGCAGAATATTTAATGCCAATACAGTTTGATAACTGTTTTTACCAAATCTCTTGTCGAAAAGATTCGTTTGGTAAAATATAATATTTTCTGTGCCCATACATTTTGATTCACGTTTTGCAACCTGAATCATTTTGGCGGCCGTGTCGAAAGCGTGAATTGTTTTAACACGATTGGCAAAAGCTATGGAATACAAGCCAGTTGCACAGCCAAAGTCCATTATTGTGTGATCCTTCTTAAGATACTTTCTGCTTTTGGCGATAATTAAATCGTAGGCCTTATCCTTGGCTTTCTTATCGTAATTTTTTGATAGTTTGTTCCAAAAACGCTCTGACATATCCATTTTATTCTTTAACAAATTAGAACTTAAACCCAAAGTTAAGACTTGGTTCAAATATATGTTTTGGTCTTCCTTCCTCGACTTTTGCAAAATCGACAGGGAAATTTGTGTCAATAGGCCAATATTTGAGGGCATAAGCAGGTTCCACATAGAAACGTTCCCTAAAAAACTTAAAACGGTAACCTGCCACAAATTGGAGATACAATTGAAAACCCTTTTCGGTTTGATTGTCATTCGTATCGTGGTATTGTTTCAAAAAAGGAGTTCCTTGAAATGATGTAAACAGACCTTTCCAGTGAAGGCGTTGGTATCCAAATCCAATTCCCCAAGCTCTCACAAATCCTGGGTAAAACTCTTCAGATTTAACATATGTCCCAAGAGGTTCTGCATATTTCCAAGTATTAAACTCTGTAAATATCCTATCTTTTTTGGTTAGTTGATACCCATAAGTCAATAAATAGTACTAAGGGGAATCATCGAGAAAATTACCTAATATAAAAAAAGAAGAACCTAAAGAATGCCTATGTTCAATTGGACCTTCTTTATTAGGTAATAAAAAAAATTTTGACAACTTACTCTGACCAAAAACTAAGGAAATAGTCAACATTAAAAGAATTAATAACTTAGCTTTCATTATCATTGTTCATATATTTATAATGCTACAAATCTATGCCCCACTTCCATCTTATTCATTGACTATGATCAAGAAGTGAAAATTATGTGCCTTAATAAAAGGTATTAAACCTCAGGGCAAGCCTGTCTGCCGATAAAGGCAGGCCCTGAACCCAATAATAGGAAACGACCCTAGGGTCGAGGTATTGAACCTAGATCCCGCCGAAAAAGGCGGGATTAGTTCAACTTGCAATTTTAAGTGCGTCTTACTGACTTCTCAAAATTGAGTTTCACTAATAAACATTGAACAAGGCCCTTGGAATGTATGGGTAAAACCAATGCTGAATCATTGATGGAACATTTTGGATGAGTACAAAATAAATCTCTTGAAATCATATCACAACCTTCGGATAGTGTGTTAAATGAAAAATTGGAACCAACTAAATAAATGTAATTGGCAAATATAGAGTTCGGTGATCAACGAAAATTCAGTGCTATTTACAAACACCACCAAATCTTTGATTTGGTTTTTAGGAATGAATAAAATAAAATGAATGCTAAATTTCAACTTTAAAGAAAACTATATTTTAGAAGACGAATTTGTAAAACTAAGTCCTCTAAAAATAGAGCATGTCCCAAATTTAATTGACATTGCAAACGAAACGGACATTTGGAAATACTCTTTCGTGAAAGGAAATGGCATTGAAAATCTAACCAAATATATTCAATCGGCTATTGACAATCGAAAAGCAGAAAAAGAGTACCCATTTATTGTCTATGATAAAATTAAAAAGCGATTTGCCGGAAGCACAAGGTATTGTGAAATAGTCCCAAATTTAAAAGCCATCCGACTAGGATATACTTGGTACGGAAAAGAATTCAGAGGAACTGGATTAAACAAACATTGCAAATACTTACTATTCGAATTCGCATTTGACAAAATGGGAACTGAAAGAATCGGACTTGGTGCCTATATCGAAAATAAGATAAGTATCAAGGCTATGGAGAGTGTCGGTTGTAAAAAAGAGGGCATTTTACGTGGAATTTTTCCAGCGACCAAAGGAAATGGAAGAACAGATGCGATTATAATGAGCATTCTAAAAACCGAATGGATCAATAATGTAAAACCTGAATTAAAAATAAAACTGCATAAAAAAGGTGACACAAAACATCGAGAATAATCAACCCATCAGAATGGAACGGACTTATAGGCTGGTTGCTTGGGTTTGTTTGTACTCGGAGCATAAAACTGATTTTCCGCATATAACCATACACTAAACATTACCGCAAAACAACAAAGGGAATAATAAATATATTTAGAATGAAGAACAATTTATTACTGGTAGCAGTGGTAGTCATATCATTGGTTGGTTGTAAGCCGAAAGACACCTCATTAAACAAAGTGGTACCCCAAGAAGAAATGGAGAGAATTTTCAATGAGATCAAAACCCCTTATAAATATGGTGTTGTTGTTAAACATCCTGATACCACAAAATTGGTTGACAGTCCCACTATCTTTCGTAAAGACGATAACTGGTATATGACTTATATTGTTTTTGATGGTCAAGGATATGAAACTTGGCTATCGGAAAGTGACGACTTGCTTCATTGGAAATCGAAAGGGAAAATATTGTCGTTTACAGAAAATACCTGGGATGCCAACCAAAAGGCCGGCTACGTATCACTAATCAATACCGATTGGGGTGGTGATTATTCCGTAGAGAAATATCAAGACAAGTACTGGATGACCTACTTGGGCGGAAATACAGTGGGATACGAATCAGGCACACTAAAAATTGGTTTGGCAAATTCCACCTCCATAACGGAGGCTAAGGAATGGAATAGAAATAGCACCCCTCTATTGTCACCAGAAGATGAAGATGCCCGTTGGTTTGAGGATAAAACTATCTACAAAAGTTTGGTCATTCGTGATAGCGGCAAGCACACTGGGCACCCCTTTGTTATGTATTATAATGCCTTGGGAGTTACAGCTAAGTATGAAAGCATTGCCATGGCTGTCTCAGACGACATGCACACGTGGAAACGATATGGAGAAAATCCTGTTATTACAAGAGGAAAGGGCATTTGTGGTGATGCTCAGATTGCCAAAATCGGTGATATTTACGTAATGTTCTATTTTGGGGCATTCTGGAAACCTGGAGCTTTTGAAAGATTTGCCTGCTCATACGATTTAACAAATTGGACAGACTGGGAAGGAGAAGACCTGATAGCCCCTTCAGAAGATTATGATAAAGAGTATGCCCATAAACCGGATCAATCTCAAAAGTTGGGTCTAAAGAGAAAAATAATTTTCTTTGTGCTTTAAAATACATTGATGAATAAAGGCACTGAGTTATCCTTGTTAAGTTTAATATTACCAGAAGGAATATTAGAGTATTTTGATATTGTTGGATTCGATAAGAAGCCTATAAAGCATGTTTTATACGAGAACCGTCTAACGATATATTTGGAGGAGAAAAAACAAATACCATCCAAGTACAAGGATTGCAAGTATAAAGCCAGTGGCTTCATGGAGTCCCGAATAATCGAGGATTATCCCGTTCGGGACAATCTACTGTCCTTAAATCTTAAACGAAGGCGTTGGGACGTTCTACTTGATAAAAAGTGGATTAAAGTAAGTCGTGAATGGGATGAATTTATTGCACAGGGAACTCGAATATCAAAAGAG
>NZ_JASWIM010000068.1:0-9290 GCF_030291335.1 Arenibacter flavimaris | reverse complement strand
CGGGGCTGTGGAAAGTGCGTAGATTTAAAGAAATTTAAAATCAGCCTAGCGTTTTTTGGTTCGTTTTTTGGGCGATGCAAAAAATGAACAGGACACAAACTTGAGATAGTAAATTATATTTTTTTGTAATTCACACACAACTTTTGGGATTGATCCCTTTCTTTCGCGCGAAATGGCGCAAAATTCATTCCCCTCTTCGTTCCAAGAGGTGAGCCTTTAGTTAATTTGCAATGAGGTAGTTAACGACTCCGGCTTTCCACAGGCACACTCGAACGGACATCCTAGTCACTTCGACAGAGTCCCTTTTTCGGGACGACGAGAAGTCGCACACAATTGGTTTTGAATCTAGCCCTTGATCTTTCGACTTTGGACCTTGTTTTTCATATAGTTCACTCCCGATATTTATGGAGATGAGCTGGATCTGACAGGGGTGTTGCTTAGAGCCTAGAGCCAATAATCTAGACTCTAGCATCTAGATTCTCAATACTAATCACTCAATACTATTTTACTTCTTACGCTAAAATTGCTTATTGCTAATTGTATCACTCATACCCCCTCACATCCCCCATATCCAATGAAATCGGGCCAATACGGTGTTTACTGGGCAGAAATGCACCACTTTCCGTTACTTGCCACTCGTCCCAACTAGCTTCGATACCGCCAATAGGAATAATGTTTACCCACATCTTAAAACTAATAGGGAAACCATTGGGTTGCAATTTCCATAAATAGGAATCACCTGGAGTGTCTCCGCCCGAGGTATAGGTGACCAACAAAGCTTCGGAACCATCTTGCAAGGGGACAATACTCCTTTTGGTACCAGGGTCGAAAACCTTAAAGGGGGCCACCAGCCAAAAAGAGTCATTGTTGAAGAAGGAGATGGCTTTGTTTATCAGTTTTTGTTTTTCGGGACCGCCAATATCAATATGGTTTTTTGAAACTGTACTTTTTGTGGATTCATTTAAATTGAGCTGTACTTCATAATCGCTCCAAGTAACGTTTACGGTGTTGATTTCCTTATCCCATCTATAATGGTGTTTCCCGTTGGCAAAGGACCATTCCAGTAAACGGGTGTCCTTATAGGCCTCGTAATTAAGGGCTGTCAACATTTTTAAGGCCAAGCTATCCGCATGATCGCTCTTGATGCCAACAGGTAGTTCTTCGTTGTAAATGGTGTAGAGGATACCGGCCAAAATGAACACCAGGGCTAATATCCATAATAGTATTTTACCTAATTTTCTCATCACCTTTTATCTTTATTTTGAAGAAATAATCTATGTCTTGGCAGTAATCTTAGGGTTTAAGGACCCCGGACATTTTAATTAAAATCCAACAGCGGTATCATCGCCGCGTTTATCGGCACCGCCTTCCAGTTTTCCGTTGGGGAGAACCTTAATGGCATCTACCTTACCAATAACGGGTGTGTTTTCTTCATTAATGAGATATCCTTTGTTCTTTAGATCGGTCATTAGGCTGGTAGGGAATCCGTCCGGTTCAAAAATTATGGCATCCGGCAGCCATTGGTGGTGAAAACGGGGAGCGTTTACGGCATCCTGCATACTCATGTTAAATTCGTAGCAATTAAGGATGGTCTGTGCTACTGCGGTTATTATGGTGGAACCTCCAGGGGTGCCGACCACCATCCATAATTTGCCGTCTTTTTCAATTATGGTAGGCGTCATACTGCTTAGCATCCTCTTTTCAGCAGCTATACTATTGGCCTCTGCCCCCACAAGCCCAAACATATTGGGAACCCCGGGTTTGGCACTAAAATCGTCCATTTCATTATTTAGAAAGAACCCCAGTTCGTCCGAGTACAATTTGGATCCATAGCCTCCATTGATGGTTGTTGTGGCAGCAATGGCATTTCCGAACGAATCTACAATAGAGTAGTGGGTAGTTTCATCGCTTTC
Organism: Arenibacter flavimaris; assembly: GCF_030291335.1. Taxonomy (NCBI): domain Bacteria; kingdom Pseudomonadati; phylum Bacteroidota; class Flavobacteriia; order Flavobacteriales; family Flavobacteriaceae; genus Arenibacter; species Arenibacter flavimaris. The sequence continues at coordinate 7,377 of NZ_JASWIM010000068.1, read as the reverse complement.
AATAATTTGTACGTCCCCATGGGATACTTCAGAGGATTTGGTGGCTTTATCAAAAGAGAAATCACTCATTCTCTCCTGTAGGTAGGGTTCCGACAAAAGCTCCTTTAAAGGGATTTTCACAAAATCCGGGTCGCCTAGAAAATAATTTCTATCGGCATAGGCCCTGCGGGCCGCCTCGGTAAACAACTGAATGGTTTTAAGGGAATTATGCCCATAGGACGATACGTCATAGGGTTCCATCATCCTAAAAATTTGATTTAACGTAAACCCGCCGCTGCTAGGAGGGCTCATGGATATGATTTTTAGGTCTTTGTAATTAAAGGTAATGGGAGATCTCCATTTGGCTTCGTATTTCTCAAGGTCTTCGGTAGTGAGGTAACCGCCCTTGGCTTGGATAAAATCCGCTAATTTTTCAGCCACTTCCCCTTTGTAAAATCCGTCTTTACCCTGTTCGGAAATTTTTTGCAGGGTATTGGCCAAAGCGGGGTACTTTATGGAATCGCCCTTTTTGTATACCGTGGCAAAAAAAGTGGTGTCACTATTCACTTCTATAAAAATATCGCGATAATTCTCCAGCCTTTTGGCTTGCTTCTCGGTTACAACAACACCTTTCTTGGCCAATGCTATCACTGGCGCCATAATTTCTTTTAGGGGTAGGGACCCAAATTTTTCATGGACGGCAATTACACTGGCCACAGTGCCAGGAACCCCTACGGCGGTTGCTCCCAAAGTGCTCTTTCCCGCAATTACATTTCCCAAGGAATCCAAATACATATCCGTATGCGCGGCCAAGGGTGCTTTTTCACGGTAGTCCAAGGCTCCTATTTCCCCATTGGCTTTCCTATATACCATGAATCCCCCTCCGCCAATATTTCCGGCAAATGGGTAGGCCACGGCCAGAGCCAGTTCCGTAGCAATCATTGCATCGAAGGCATTCCCGCCCCTATGGAGAATGTCCGATCCAATTTTGGAAGCTTCCACACGTGCGGAAACGACCATGGCTTTTTCCGTAACCAAACCAGTAGGGGAAGCTGGACTATGTCTGCAGCCCAGCAGGGCAATGGCAATGGATAGGAACATTAGGTGTTTAAATCCCAATTGGTTGTGAATTTTGTACATGTTTTTGTCCTTATTATTAACTATGGGCCTCTTTTTGCGGGGCACTATCCAAAGATCATAGTTGGTTGGTTATAAATTGTCCCAAGTATATAGTGTTGTATCACTGTAAGGAAAGGTATTTTTGCTTTGAAAATACTATCAATTCCTCGAAAAATAAAGTGAATTCCTTTTCAAAATCGGTATAGTGTTCCTCAAGGTCCAAAATGGCAAAATTCATTTTGGATTTATTTTGGGTCCGTCTATTGATGCCATTCAAAACCCTGGATATCCCATCCATCCTGGCATAGTTCAAAATCCAATTATCCGCAATCATATAGGGCATCATCCGCTTTACCCCAATGGGAAGTATTTCATAGTGGTTTTCCAAAAGATCATAAAAATTGTCTACGAAATGGGGTAGTGGCGTATCTGCGTAAGCCGACCAATTCTTGGCGAGAAAGTGGTCATAGAAAATGTCCACAATTACACCGCTGTAATGACTGTAGTTTTTATGCAGGCGTTTGGTGCTCTGTCTCACTATAGGATGTTTGTCCGTATAGGTGTCAATTGCGCGGTGAAGCACAATTCCTTTTTGAATTTTTTCTGGAAGGTGCTTGTATTTATTGCCCCGTATACTGTCTGCAATAAAATTTCCGATAGTTATCTGATCGTCTTCAAAAGAAAGATATAGGTGTGCTAAAAAATTCATTGACCTCTGTTGAAGTTTATTAAGTTCGAATTTACAACTTAGCGGCATAGGATTTAAACCTAACCTTCTATATTTGTAAAAATTTATAAATAAAATATGACTTTAATTAAATCTATTTCGGGAATACGGGGTACCATTGGCGGTAAGCCAGGTGATAATTTAACACCCATTGATGCAGTTAAATTTGCGGCTGCTTATGGTGTTTGGTTAAAAGAATACTCAAAAAAGGAAAAATTAACGGTAGTGATTGGGCGCGATGCCCGACTTTCCGGGGAAATGATCCAGAATTTGGTCGTATCCACCCTTGTAGGCCTAGGAATAGATGTTGTGGACTTGGATCTGTCTACGACACCCACAGTTGAAATAGCGGTTCCCTTGGAAAAGGCCGACGGAGGAATTATCCTTACGGCCAGTCATAATCCAAAACAATGGAACGCCCTAAAGCTTTTAAATGAAAAAGGAGAGTTTTTGGATGCTGCCCAAGGGGCCAAAATACTGGAAATAGCAGAAAAGGAAGCCTTTGACTTTTCAGAGGTAGATTATTTGGGAACCATAAATAGGAACGATTCCTATATTGATATCCATATAGATGAGGTGCTAAACCTTTCTTTGGTGGATGCCGAGGTTATAAGGGCGGCCAAGTTTAAAGTGGTGGTAGACGGGGTAAATTCCACTGGTGGTATTGCCATACCTAAACTTTTAAAGGAATTGGGAGTGGAAGTAGTGGAACTGTACTGCGATCCAACAGGGCATTTTCCCCATAACCCAGAACCCTTAAAAGAACATTTGGGCGATATTTGTGAACTGGTGGTTAAGGAAAAGGCCGATTTTGGAATTGTGGTTGATCCGGACGTTGATCGTTTGGCCTTTATTACCAATGAGGGGGAAATGTTCGGGGAGGAATATACTTTGGTGGCCTGCGCAGATTATGTGTTGGGAAAAACCAAGGGGAATACCGTTTCCAACCTATCTTCTTCCAGGGCTTTAAGGGATATTTCTGAAAAACACGGAGGTACCTATGAAGCGGCTGCCGTTGGAGAAGTAAACGTAGTGATCAAAATGAAGGCCAATAAGGCCATAATTGGTGGTGAGGGCAATGGAGGTATTATTTACCCTGAAAGTCATTACGGTAGGGATTCCCTGGTGGGAACGGCCTTATTCTTAATGCTGATGGCAGAAAGGGGAGGTACCGTTAGCGAGCTAAGGGCCAGCTACCCTAGTTATTTTATGAGTAAAAAGAAAATAGAACTAACTCCTGGTTTGGATGTGGACGGTATTCTTCTAGCCATGGCCGAAAAATATAAAAATGAGGAAATTTCTACTATTGACGGAGTAAAGATAGATTTTCCGGAGAATTGGGTACACTTACGCAAATCCAATACCGAGCCCATCATCCGAATTTACACGGAAGCCAAAAGTCAGGCCGAAGCGGATGGTTTGGCCGATACCATAATAGGTGAGATAAAAACAGTGGCGGGAATCTAAATTAATCAGATAATATAGGGTCGGAGATATTGTGTTTTCGGCCCTAATTTCAAATTGGGCAAATGAAATACCAGATTGTAAAATTATTTCTTTTTGTTATTGTGGGAGGCACTTCCTATGGTAGCCTTGCGCAGGCAGATACCCTGAGGGTGATGAGTTTTAATATATTGCACGGTGCCACTACCAGGGACGATTTTAATTTGGATACCATTGCAGGCGTGATTAATTATTACAAGCCCGATTTGGTGGCGTTACAGGAGGTTGATTTTAAAACGAAAAGGGCAAAAGAGTACGATCTGCCTACCGAATTGGGAATCCGTACCAAAATGGCCTCGCTTTTTGCACGGGCCATGTATTATGATGGAGGGGAGTATGGGGAGGCGGTGCTATCCAAATATACCTTTGTTGGCAGTGAAAATTTGGCTTTGCCACATTTGCCGAACTCGGAACCGAGGGCTGCCTTGATAACCCGGATCAAAACCAAAAAAGGGAATACCATTCAGTTTGTGGGCACACATTTGGATCATCAGAAGGATGAAACCGATAAAGTAATGCAGGCCAAGGCAATTGTTGCCCATCTGGGGAATTCCGATTATCCCACTTTAGTAGTGGGCGATCTTAACGCACAGCCCCATAGCAAGCCCATCACCATTATTTCTGAAAAATTTACAAAACCCAACCATCCCAATGCATGGAAGGGGACTTTTCCGGCAACGGGACCCAATATCTGCATCGATCATATTATGTACAATCAACCCGAAAAATGGCAGGTGTTGGATTATGGGATCCTCTGTGAGAATTATGCCAGCGATCATTGTATTGTAATTGCAACATTGGTATTTACTCCTTAGCCAGTTGTTCTTTTAGGTAGGCTCCACGTACCAACTTGGAGGTCTGGTGTTCCCCTGTATGGCTCCAACCTGGGGGCATGACCATATAGAGAATTTTATTTTTTAGGCCGGGCGCTTTGGCGATATCCTTGAAAAGGGCCATAAATTCCCCGAAATAAACATCAAAAAAGTTACCGCTATCCATTTTACGGGTAATTCCATATTCAATTTGGATGTCATGTTGTTCCTCCTGATAGGTCCCAAAAACCTTGTCCCAGATATTCAGTAAATTACAGAAATTGGTATCCATATACAGCGGGTTTCGGGCATGATGTACCCTATGATGGGAGGGTGTCAATATAATTTTGTTCAGAAAACCCATTCTGCCATCCTTCATCATATTTTCCCCAACATGTATGAATGCTCCATAGGTACCATCTATGAACATGATCAAAAAGAGCAGAACCGGTTCAACACCCAACAGTATACAAACCGTAGTCCTAATGGCATCGGCATAGGGGGCCTCCAGAAAAAAATGGGCATGGGTTACGGAAAGATTCATTTGTTCCGGTGCGTGATGGGTAGAGTGCAAGCACCAAAACAATCGCACCTTGTGCCCCCAATAGTGGTATAAGAAATGGCCAAATTCCCAAACAATATATCCGTAAATAAACCAGTACCAGGTCATTTTTGTTTGGAATAGGGCATAGGGTTGTAACCACCCTATAATAAGGGTTACCATGGCTATAGCTATAAATCGGCCAACAAACCTGTTAAACACATAGATGAGGAAGTTTACCTTATATACCTTGGTATTAGGCTTTTTATATACCAGGCCAAGGATGAATTCCAATAGTAGTAATAGGGGGATAATGGGGTAGATAAGGGAAACCACACCGTCGTAAGTAGAGAATATACTATAGTCGCCCGCTTGCAATAATTCCAGCGCCTGCCGTATTCCTAAAAATCCAACTACCTCATCATAAAGGGTTCCAAAAATGTCCATAGTAAAGCCAACTTTATATCAATAGGGTATTAATTTATAAATAAAAAGGCAATTTTTCCATGAATTTAGACCAACAACATTGGTTCGCAAACCAATGGAACTATAGCTGCTATCTGCGGGAAGGCATTCAATTTAATGCGATGTGTTCCAGGGGATTAATGGGGTAGTGGTTTGCATGGGCCCTTTGGCTTGCTTCCGGATGTTCAAAAATTTATCGTAATAGGCCTATTCCTATTGGAATTCCACGGGTACTTTATTTCGATGTTTCCAACGTTTGTGTGTCCAAAGGTAATACTCTGGCTTTTCCCGTATCTGATCTTCGGTCAACCTGAGGAATTGGTCCGTAATTTGGTGTTTTTTGGTCTTGCTGCCGGCAGTGGTAATGGGGATGAATTCTGCTTGGTAATACCCTCTTTTTACTTTGGACACCTTTAGGAATACTACAGCTAGGTCCAATTTTCTGGCCATGCTCTCCGGTCCATTAAAAATAGGAACCTTAACGCCCATAAATTCACTCCAATATTGGGCCCTTTTTGCTTGAGGGGATTGGTCGCTTACCATACCGTATGCCGAAATTACCCCGTTTTGTACATTCCTATATACCGTTTTTACGGTTTCTTGCTGGGTTATTAGGGTGGTGTTCCATTTGGCCCTTATTTTCTTTATCAGATCATCAAAATAGGAATTCCCAATCTTTTGATATACGGCATATCCTTTGGCATGTACATAGTTATTGATACTTACGTTCCATTCCCAGTTGGCGTAATGGGAACATACGATGAGAACGCTCTTATTTTTGACTATTTCCTGAAGTACTTCAATATTGATGATCTTATAGCGTTCCTTTAGGTCCTCTTTTGATAGATTCAAGGTCTTTACCATTTCCAGGAACATATCGCACATATGACGGTAGAATTCCTTTTGTATTCCTTTTAGTTCTTTTGTTGGCTTATTGGGGAATGCCCTTGCAAGATTTTCATATACGACTCTTTTTCGGTAGCCCACCACATAGAACAGTATAATAAAGACAAAGTCCGAAAAAAAATAGAAAAGTCTAAAGGGTAATATGGAAATAAGCCATAGGAGAGGGTAAACTAAAATATATACTATGAACTGCATGCAGATATAATTAGGGCAAATATAGCTATATTTGAACCTAAAAATAATAGTTTTCTTCATGAATAACCTTCATCTCGCTACCATTGCCATTATGGCTGCCAATGTACTTGCCTCCTTAAAGGGTTTTAATAACCAGACTTTCTTTGAACGCTACAAGTTTGGTGTAGGTGCAATTCAGGCGGGACAGAAAGATAGAATGCTTACTTCGGGCTTTTTACACGTAGACCTTTCCCATCTGTTTTTTAATATGTTCACCCTTTATTTTTTTGCAGACGTGGTCATTGATTGGTTTGGTCCCAGTAAGTTTGTAATCCTTTATTTTATTAGCCTGGTTGCGGGAAGTTTGTTGGCATTGTACTTTCATAAAAACGAACCCTATTACAGTGCCGTAGGGGCCAGTGGAGCGGTTACCGGAATACTGTATTCGGCCATCCTATTGGAGCCTGGGATGCGTTTGGGAATTATGTTCATTCCTATACCTTTGCCCGCTTATGTTTTAGGGATACTTTATTTGTTTTATTCCATCTACGGAATGAAAACCAGATTGGGCAATATTGGGCATACTGCCCATTTTGGAGGTGCTATTGGTGGTTATGTGGTAACCTTGCTCTTTAAGCCCGATCTATTGGTTACAGATACATTGGTAGTGCTTTTATTGGCTTTGCCCATCGTGATACTTTTTATTCTTGGAAAAATGGGCAAGATATAGGAAGGCCGTGGGTTTATGGCAACGCAACTTTATTAGTGAAACTCAATTTTGAGAAGTCGGTAAAACGCACTTAAAATAGCAAGTTGAAGTAATCCCGCCTTTTTCGGCGGGATCTGGGTTCCATAACACGACCCTAGGGTCGATTCCTATTATTGGGTTCAGGGCCTACCTTTGTCGGCAGACAGGCCTACCTTTGTCGGCAGGCAGGCCTGCCCTGAGGTTGAATATCTTTTATTTTCTTTTAGGAGCATGGACTGCAGGGGCTTGCATTATGGATGCCGGACTGCTGGATAAGATGTAAAAAGGCACCTTCAGAGGTAGATTAAATACTTGATATTCAGCATATTAATTCGTATTTTAGATAAAACAAAACCCCGAATATGAGTCTCCAGCTCTAAAAACGGGGTATTATCCTAATTAC
>NZ_JASWIM010000067.1:0-9700 GCF_030291335.1 Arenibacter flavimaris | reverse complement strand
GTAAACAACGTAAGGAACAAGCTTGTACATAGGGTCTGTGCTGTCATTAAAAGACAACAACCCTATGTCAAAAATATAGCTTGAGACTTTTGTCATTTTTTTCTTGGTTTTAACATGGAAATCAACCTTAAACGCTACGCAACCGGTTTTCGAATACCCCCAAAATGAAGGCACCAACTAAAAATTATGTAGGATCATATGCTTCGTTTTTGGCCTATCTTCTTATGGCCCATAATCCCCTTTTAAAACCTTAACAACCACCTTTAAGTCTATTTTTCTTTTCACCAGCTACTTTCTCCGACTGGGGCCGTCCAACTTTAACTGGTTGAACATCCTTACGAACCGGTCCGAGATCTGCCTGCCGTACCGGTCCTCTATTTGGGAAGAGTTCAGGTTGGTGGTGATATGGGTCTTTGTCCCCAGGTCCTCAAAATTGCGGTAACGGTTGAGCAATATCCTGACGAATATATCCTCCTTTCCGTACTGGTAAACATTGTTCGCCACAGTTTCAGATCCCAGGTCATCGAACAGGAAGGTTCCCTTGGAATAGTAGTCTATAACATCGTCCTTGTTCTTTTCTGCATTGTACTTGTCCACCACTTCCTGGGCACTGATGGAAGGGAACCAAAGTGCCCTGAGACCATATTGTCTCGACATATTCTGGATGATCTTAAAACTCGATGTCTTTCCAGTGCCGTAGGAACCGAAGACCATCAATCCCTTTCTTAGGGAAATATTTTCCAAAAGTTCGAATGCAGGGTCCCGGTTCCAATACCTGCAGAAATGCCCAAGGAAATTTTTGTTGGTCCCGTCCACTTCAAAGTCGAGATCCATGCGGGCATAAAATTCCTGTGCCGCCCTGAAAAAAACTTTTTTAAATTTTTCCGGGGCGCATAAAGGTCTTGGTTGCGTTTCCTTTTTCCGAAATTGTTCCGACCATCCCTTTTCCATAGCGATTATTCCAATATTGGACTTCTATTTTTATTTTCTACTTTTAAAAAGGTAAATTCTTTTTTTCCTTGTTTTGTTACTTGTTTAGTATACTCGACATTTTTGTCCATGCTGCCTGGACATCTATGTCTAGGCAGCCCGGACACTTTTGTCGGGGCAGGGTCGCCCATTTTAAACCCAAAACGGAGCAGACTTCTCAAGTAGCGCTTCCTTCCGTTGAAGGAGGTCTCTTCTATCCAGCCCAGGGATTTCAGTTCGGAAATGTACCTGCTGACCTGTCGTTCGGAAATGTGAAGGAAGGAGGCGATGTACCTGTTGGACATATAGCATTCCCTCCCGTTTTCCGTAAAGCTGTGTATCTCCAAAAAAAGGATCTTGGCATACCAGTTCACCTCCTTGTTCAGATAGATCGATCTGGGTATCCAGATGCCCTGAAAATTCCTTTCCGTTGGTTCCATGCCTCTGGACATCCGGTTACTTCCTGTTCTTCAACAAGGACTCGTTGAAACGGCGTTCCAAGGTCTCGTCGGAAAGGTCAGGTTCCCCCAGGAGCCAGGCGTCAATGGTATCCTTGTCGAAGAATTTCTGGCGGATATGGGGATTGTTCCCCATGGGGATGAGCCGCTGTTGGGTAAGTTTATATATCTTGCTCTTTGAAAGACCCGTGTAACGTGCCAGGTCATCCACATTGAGCGTTTTTTTGTTGTGGGCCAATAGCCCCTTGATCTGTGTAAGTAGTGTTACCACATCCTGTTGATTTTCCATGATCGTATTTTTAGGATTTTGAAGAATGTGCAACCGGCCGATCGCTCTTTTGTACGGGACAAACATATGGCAACAGATATGCACATGTCAATACGATAATCGGGGTTTGGGAAGGATTATGCTATAATTATGCTTTGCCCAGCATCTGTTTTACCAATTTCCGTTGGTTCTTGGAATTTGTCTTTTCCTGATCGGCCTTCCAAGAGGAGAAACTGGACTTTAGGGTATTGGGGTTGATCGGTTCACCGTTCATAAGAAAGGAGTTTTGCAGAAATTGGAAGAATTCCAGTTTCCGTTCTCCGGTAATCTCAGTAATTCCCCCGACAATGATCTCATCGAACAGGACAAAAAGTAAACGGTGGTTTGCCGATTCCCCGCTTTTGTTGCCCATGGTAAAGTTGATCTTGGTAAAGACATTCCTGCCCATGAGTATGCGTTCGAGTTCCTTTTGCCCATCAGGGTCCAGATCCAAAAGATGGAACTTCATCCTTGACCTTTTCAACCGCTCCATTGTAAAACCATGTCCGTCCTTGGCCATATGGGATTCGGACTCATAAAAAACCGCCACCCAAAGTATGGCCAGAACCAAGGCCAATAACAACCCAAGATATATCGCATAATGGTCGATAAGCGACCTAAAATTGATAACGGCCGAAACAAGAAGTATGAACAGGATATATACGCAAACAAGGAAAAAAATAAGGTTTCCCCTATTGCCCCCGATCCGTTCGTTCAGAAAATCATTGGTGGCGGTCCGTACCCTGGCAAGTGCCCTACCGGCGTTTTGGATGAATTTTTCCATTGGGATCCCAATCTTCCTACCAATAAATATAAATAAAAGTGAAGAAATAGAGCGGAAAAAAATGTTGTCCCTATGTTGTCCCCATGAAAAGAAAAAGGCTTCACGATTTCTCGTAAAGCCTATTCTCATTGAGCTCCCCCTCTTGGGCTCGAACCAAGGACCCTCTGATTAACAGTCGGTTCATTTATAGTTTCATATGATTTTATATATGCCTAAATGCCTATTTTACAGGTGTTTTACGTATCTTTAGTTTCAGATTAAACCATATGAAACCAAAAAAAGCACGCTGAAAGCACGCTGAAAATAAATTCTTCTTCCTCATGGCCACAATTAAGATAACCTTCGATAAACGGGCATCTAACACCACTAAAGATAATAAATTCATGTTGGTTTTGTGTATTAATCATAACCGAAAAACACGCTACATTCCATTCAATTTACACCTAAAGGAAAACCAATACGATTTTAGGACAGGGAAAATCACAGGTATATTGAACTCTGTGCGCCATACTAAACGGACCCAAAAAACTTTTTCCGATGTGGATTTATGGATCGATGAGCACGAGGGAGAAATAAGGAGGTGGGATATGGATAGGTTAAAATCAGAAATAGAGCAATGCTTTTTTAAAAAATCTCCCTCTCGTACAATCCTTAATTATGGGGGAGTGTATCTCCACCGACTTCGTATGGAACAGCGATTTTCAACGGCAAGCTCTTACGAGGACGCATTGAAGGCCTTAATCAAATTTCGAAAAAAACTTAAAGGTCAGGATGATACCATGTTGATTAAAACATTGTATGAGGTTAAGGAAAATGGATTGTTTCCTCTAGAGAACTTCAAAGATTTGGATATGGAAATCAAGTCTATAGACTACTCATTTTTAAAGGACTTCAAAGCCTATATGAGCAACAGGTATAAATCCAAAAATACGCCTGCCATGCACCTAAGAAGTCTTCAAGCGATTATGAACGATGCGGGAAAAGCATTTGAGGACTTAAAAGATCATAGGCCACTCTCCAATTTTAAAAAGCAGAGCCATGAAAACGCTCCAGCACCTATTGAATTGTCAGATATTCATAAAATCAGAAAATTGGAATTAGAACCAGATACTCCGATTTGGCATAATAGGAATTATCTTCTTTTTATGTTCAATAATATGGGCATGAACTTCTTTGATGTTGCAATCCTAAAGTGGTTTCAGTTTGAGGATAATCGTATCAAATATTTTCGCAAAAAAACTCATTATGAAGGAGATTATTTTAGTGTTCTTCAAAATGAAGAGTCCTTAAATATTATCCGCCATTACCTCAAGGATCAAAAAGATGAAGATTACCTCTTTCCAATTATTCCACCCAATACCACGCCAGAACGTCTACATAAGGTCAATAATGGCAAAGTCAAAATCTTTAATAAGTATGCCAATAAAATTGCAGCTTTAGCTGGTATTTCGAAAAAGATAACCACCTACACACTTCGAGATACCTGGACCAATATAGGTCTTGACATGGGTATCGATATCCGAAAGATATCATCAGGACTTGGCCATTCGAGTGTTCAGGTAACTGAAAAACACTACGGCAAAAGCGTCACTGAAAAAATACTAGATGAGATTAATGCTAAAATCACGGAATCGTAGAAGATATGCGACTTACTATTCCCGATAGAACGGTCTCACGAGAGGTTGATGAACTTATGAAGCTCTCCATATTTAATAAAGATGGTAAAGAGAGGGGTACTGAATATATCATCGACACTAGCAGTTATAAGCTTTAGAAAGCCACTATTTTTATAGGATTTATGTCGAGATTAAATCCCTATTATAAAGGGTTTTCCATAAAAATGCCGCGATTGATGTCACGATTATCCGTCTAAGTATAAAACAATTTTTGGTTTTCTATTTTTCCTCCAAATTCCCATGGTGGTATATGAGATTATGATGTGCTCAACATTCCCAATCTTTAGTAACTTATGTTTTGTTCCTCCTATCCACAAAAAAGCACGAGCTAAGATGCTAAATTTCGTATTGTACCCATTGCCCAAAGCCTACATAGAAAGACCTTTGCCCTTATACTTGGAATAGTCTGTCAATTCATCCTTAAAGCCGTTGAAGGCTTCTTCCGGTTTGGGATTATCACTTCCCAACAGATTGCCCAACGCATAGACACCTATTCTCAGAAGATTTGCCTGCTTCCTGTCAATCTGTATTTTGGCAACGGTGTGCAGTGCTTCCCTTAACCCGTTTTCCATATGGTGTTCCAATATCTCAATGGGGAGGTTTGGCCTGGCCCCATCCAATACAAAAAGATAGGATGCCTTCTTATATTGTCCCCGTTCTATCAAGTATGTCGACCAGAGGTTTTTTAGGTTATCCTGCTCGTTAGTTGCGATATCCTCCAAGATTTTCGCTTGGTTCTCCAAGGTCTTGTTCAGATCGTTTGATGATTCCAGATAGGCCTGTGCTTTTAGTGAAAGCAGAACATCGACCGGATACTTGGAATATATCGAACCGATGCATAGTCTCCCTTCCCTTTTCTCAAAATAAAAGCCTTTTTCATTAAAAAACGTGATATAGTCGTTCGGAGATTTCTCGAAGGATACCTGCATACGCTCTGCATATTTATGAAAGGCCTTCAGGCTCAACCGGTCAAACATTTGCCTATATGACTGGCTCGTAGTTTGATAGAGGTTGGGGAACATCAATGGTAGGAACATCGAGGTCGGCCTAAGTCCAATTTCTTTGGCTGTTCTGTCGTTCATAAGTCCGTCCAATACTTTTTGGTTCTCCTTCATAAAGCCCGGGGAGGCATAAAATTCGTTTTGGTTCGGTATCGGTTCATGCCCTAAATCTAGCTTGACTCCGTACTGATAAGAATTCGCATAGGTGAGGATTCCCCTATCATATTTGGTCCCGAGACTTTTCAAAAGCTCAAAAAGGAATTCCCTTTGCCCTGGCGGATCAAAAAGCTGTTTGTCAATTACCTGTTTTATAAGTCCGGCCTTTGCCTGCAATTCCCGTTCTTCCCTTATCGATTCCATATTATAAAGCTTGTCCTTTACAATATCGAACTGCAATTGTATCAGATCGCCCAGGTTTCGGTTGTCGGTATGCAGATACTTCCTAAGAAACCTAAAGCGTTCCGATTTGGCCATTTCCGTAACTATAGACTTTATGGGAATCCTAATGATATGTTCAGAAAAAAGGGTCCTGTTCCATGAATCCTGATAGCTGCTACGATAGGCTTCCTTGATGCACCGCTGGAGCTCCAATTGCAGCTGAACGCTTTCCGCATACATCTGGGTATATTCACATTCGAACAGTGCCGGGTTTTCTAGGATTCCTATATCCTTCTCCATTTCTTTGCTATTGAGGACATATCCCGATTTGTCATATATCGAGAAATCCACTGCTTTTCCCTGTCCGTCATAGTTTAGCCTACAATCCAATTTTTGATGGCATCTCAGTATATCGGGAAGGTGTTCGGGGCCGATGGTCCTGAAAAGTCCAAAAGTGGTACGCAGTTGTTTTTCCAACCGTTTTTTGACCATGGGCAATAACTTGGATTTTTGGTTGAGCTCAAAGACCTTTTGCAGTTTTGGACCGCTCAATTGTGGGTGGACGGTATAACCGTTGATAAATCTCGACCTGTAGCCGTCCTTTACTTCGATGCCGAACGATACGCCTATCCTACCATTGTGATTTACGGTCCTTAGCTGAATGTGGTGGGGCCTCAGAAATTCGGAAAGTTCTTTAAAGCTCCTCACCTTGTACTTTTGCAAAGTGTTGCTAACAATGTCCTGCAAATAGAACCTGACCCCGTTGATGTCCTCGTTCTTAAATTGGGGCATTTCGTATTTCGGGAGTTCCTTGGTCTGTTTCGTATCGAGCGACGAGGAAAGCCCGAACTGCTTTTCCAAGTATTTCTGGGTGGCTACGTTCCTTCTGAAATCGTTGGAAAGGTTTATCTGCAGACAATCCTCTTTAATGGTGGTCGAAACGATATGGACATGTTCGTGCTTGGTATCACAGTGACGTACTACAATAAAGGGCTGTTCCCCATAGCCCATATGTTCCATGTAAGCTTTGGAAAGTTCAAAAAAGTCCTTGTCGTCCAATTGTTCGCCACGGGGAAGGTTGATAGTGGCATGTAAATATCTCCTTTCGGAATCGTGCCGATTGCCGAGATAGTAGAGGACCCTTCCAAAAAACTCCGTATTGGTGTCCGTATCAGAATAGGTGTTCTGGAAGCCGAGTATGGTGCTTTCGGCCTTGCCCAATACATAGTTCAATACTCCCTGAACGCTTTTCCTATATAGAATCCTTGCTATCATTCTTGATCTTTGGTGTTGATGATCTCCATGAGTTCAAGCATCAGTTCGCTGGCCTTTTGCATCTCCCCATCTACGTTCGCATTTGGGCTACGCATGTTCTTGTAGTTGGCCACCTTGACCAATTGGTTGATGTTGGTGCCTATCTTGTTCAATTGGTAACTGAGGTTCGAAATACTATCGGGTATCCGTTGCCTCTTTATGGTTTCCCTATTAAGGATAAGCTTTCTTAGGAAAGGGCCAATAGTTCCCCTTTTCCGAAAATCGAGATTATAGGACTGCAGGATGGCCTTTACCTTTTCCAGTTCCCTGCCATTGAACCGAAGCGTTATGGCATGCTCCCGTTTCCTGTCCCCCAACTGTTTTCTGCCGCCTTTGTTTCCAACCATTTTTTAAATCGATTTTATCGTTTTTCACTTCGTAAGAAGTAGGCGTTTTAAGATGCTTAAAACATAACTTGCTATCTTCTTTGAAGATAAATATAGGCAATCAAAATGAATTATATCAAACTAATAATCAGTTATTTAACCTCGTTAATCATATAGAACCATACTAGGCCAAATGGGTACAGATAACCGATTTATCCGGTCTTATTTGTTATATAGAAATGATGGAAGAATAGGTAAACGTTTCATTTTTTTGTGTGTAGGGAGAGGAAAGGTCAAGCGGCTTTTTCCGCTTGTACTTTTGAGCGGTTCCGAGGGTGTTGGGAAACCGTAACTGGAAAGACGACCGAATGCGGATCGGCGCTGTGCGTCGGCATGGTCGGCTTGGAGGTGGCGGTTTCCCAACTTCCGTAGGGGCTTGGAATAATCTATGACAAGTGCTTCTACAGAAAGTCTATATAAAGGTGGATTTAGGTAAACCATTGAGGATTAGTATTTTGTTCCAAAATACGTTGCTTTAACGAGATTTTTCAAAAACCTTGATTTTAAAGAGTAGTTTTAAAAGCCTATGTCTACTTGGGGGTATGAAGCCCATCGGGGCGAAAACGTATCAACTCGTGGTAACACCGTCCAAATGGAAAGGGTTTAAGGAAAAGCTTAAATACCTTACTAAAAAGAAGATACCGGCAAGTTTTGAAGAACGTATCGGCCGTATCAATCTGTTGATACGTGGTTGGGTGGATTACTTTAGACCGGCATCCATTCAAGCAAAACTTAAAAAGCTGGAAGAGTGGTTAAGAAACCGATTACGGTATTGCATATGGCATCATTGGAAGAAACCGGTGCGGAAACGGAAAAATCTGATTCGCTTAGGAATTGACCAAGACCATGCCTATGCGTGGAGTCGCACAAGAATGGGAGGCTGGGCAGTAGCTCAAAGTCCTATTTTACGACTACCATTACCATAAAACGGTTAAAGAAGAAAGGTTATGTTAGTTTAATCGAATACTACAAACGATAAGTTCCATTATCGAACCGCCGTATACGAGACCCGTATGTACGGTGGTGTGAGG
The DNA here is from genome assembly GCF_030291335.1 of Arenibacter flavimaris. Classification (NCBI taxonomy): domain Bacteria; kingdom Pseudomonadati; phylum Bacteroidota; class Flavobacteriia; order Flavobacteriales; family Flavobacteriaceae; genus Arenibacter; species Arenibacter flavimaris. Next base: position 1,396 of record NZ_JASWIM010000067.1, on the reverse strand, counting down.
GGTGCACTCCGTCATTTGATGACGGAGCCATCCACTCGATTGGCAATCTGGCATTATTCCAGAATTTCTTTTAGCTTTTCATTTAATTGGTCTCCTCGTAAATTCCGTCCTATTATTTCACCGTTTTCGGCAATTAGAAAATTGTCAGGTATTCCGTTTATTCCATAAATGAGTGAAGCTTCATTTCTTTGACCTTTTAAATCACTAACGTGTTCCCAATTCAAACTATCTTTTTCAATTGCTTTTAACCAACTTTCTTTATCCTCGTCCAATGAAACTGCAAATATTTGAAACCCTTTTGGATTATATTTTTCGTAGGTTTTTACAAGATTAGGGTTCTCTTGTCGACAAGGAACACACCACGAAGCCCAAAATTCAAGAAGAACAGCTCTTCCTTTTAATTCAGACAATTTTTTTAGTTTTCCATTTTGGTCTTCCGATTCAAAGTCTGCAAATTGTTCTCCTATTTTTGGTTCTTTATTCAGTTCAATATATTTGGTAATTTCCTTTGCAAATTTTGAATTTTTATTCTCTATTGAAAATTGTTCATAAAGTTCTTTAGTTTTTTCTTTTCCCCAAGTTGTAGAATAAATCGAAAGCATTGAGGCACTTACAATGCTATTTGGATTGTTTTTTACAAATTCCATTTCCGCTTTTTGTCTTTCATTTCTCGGTAATGTGTCTATTTTTTGATGAAGACTAAAACTTAAATTTTCTGATTCAGAACCTGTTATTTTTGCATTTCTAAAATCAGTTTTAGTTGCGTCAAATGTCATTGGTTTATTCTCTGCCCATAAAAATCTATATTGTGAAAAGTCTTTTTTTCTTATTATTACTTGTAATGGTGAATTTGGTAATTTTGAGTTAAATGAGAACGAATTATTCTCAATATTTGTTGAGTCAATTGTTTTGTTCCCAATATCTAAATAAAGAATTGTTCCATTTTCAATGCCGTTTGTGGTTCCCTTTAGAGAGAATTCAGATTCTGCTTTTTCATTACAAGAAATAGCTAATAATGTAATTATTCCAAATATTATTTTTTTCATCGATGTTTGTTTTTGCTTGTTCCCAACAATTGGATAGCATCATTGATGATACCCCACTTATAAAACTAAGATAATAAATCTCTAACTAAGGTAGGGTGTATGTTAGTCAACGTTGAAAAACCAATGAAACCTTTAATTATCCTATCAATTAGTTCTCCTGGTCTTTAGTCACGTAAAACGGCCCGTAAAAAGAGCGAATGAATAAAGATGGTGTTGTACCAAAAATGGTTCTTTTTAAAGGACTTTTCATTTTTTGAATTCCATCTTAGGAAGAGGATAACCAAATCCCTTGCCGACTGTAAAATTAGTGGACATTTGATGTAAATATTTTTTACAGTAAAATAGGGTCA
>NZ_JASWIM010000066.1:0-10331 GCF_030291335.1 Arenibacter flavimaris | reverse complement strand
CGATCTCTTTGAGGGTCTTAATGATCTGGCTTTCGCTAAACTTGCTTTTCTTCATGTGACAGTTAAAATTTAAAATTAATAAATTTGAATTTTATACTGTCCTATTTTTAGGGAAGGCTACAAGCCTGTATAAATAAATTGAATTTTCAAGTTAATATTTGGGTCTAATCTCAAACTTCTGTTTAATTGCAAAAAAGTTATTGCTTCATCATTACTTTTTGTTTTGTCAATTATATTACTTATTGTATAAGGGAATTCATCTATCATTAATATTATTTTTCCTTTATCCAATTGGATACCCTTCAACAGATTAATAAGTTCATTGTAATAATTCAAATCTTCTGTTTCAGACAATTCTAATCCTGCTCCACTTACATTGATACCTTTTATTTTTTTTAAAAAAGAATTGCCAGCTCCTTTAATTTGCTGAATTACTTTTACTGAACCACTAACACAATTAGATTTTATAACCTCGGAATAAATCTTCTTAAAAAAATCATTTGTATCAGATATGGCCTCTGTATCTAAATATAAATAATGATTGTCGTTCGGTTGATTATCTAATAAATGCATTAATATTGAAGTTTTACCAACTCTTCTTGGTGCTGCTAGCTGAATATTAGCGCCTTCTTCTATTGCTTTTATTATTTTGTAAATCTCTCTTTTTCTTTGAAAGAAATCTTTACCTCTCGCTGGTGTTCCAATGACGTTTTTCATATAACAAATATTATTTTGTCAAATATAATGACAAATATTATTTTGTCAAAATTTATAACAATATTTTTTTTGTTAAATCAATTATCTAATTCCATTCCACACATATTACGCTTCCCTCCTACGTCGTCGCATAATAAGTGTTCCATTAACATTGTAGAAGAAACTTTTGAGAATAAATTTTTTTAAAAATAATAGTAACAACTTTCGCTTTTAATCAAAGCTCAAGTTACATAACGCAGAACATTATAGAACATTTATCACCATTAGCGAAATAGCGCTGCTTATGGCGCTATTTGACATAATTATAGATATAATGTCTTTAGACTTATATCGACAGTAATCATGTCAAGCTAATTTGCTCCCCACGCTAGCACGAGCGTGACGTTCGCGCCAGCAGGAGAGTTTTCAATAATGATGTTTTTTTTGATTGTTACCTTTTAGATAAAAAAGAAACTATCATTTTAATAAAGTGTTGTATCCAACAACTTATATATGGTTTACATACCTTTAACCCGAGGTTACCTTGGCTTTAACCTGAAGTTACTACGAGGGAACCCCGAATGAGGCCCCTGTTTATAACGGTTTATAGCAGAGCAATACATTGCATGGCCTTATAGGTCTGTAAGGCATGAAATTGCGAACCCTCTTGTTTTAGGTATTGAATGCCTAACCAAACCGTAATATCTATATTTGAAGAAAGTTTTGATGTTACGGGCGTTTTGAGTTGTATTTGAAGGTTTTTATGTTCTATATTACATGCTAACGGACCTGTTTTTTGGCTGATGCCCAAAGCGTTTTGCTTTAAAGCTACCGGATAATATGCTTTTTTGTTTGAATAGCATTTGTACTTAGAAACCAAGCTTAAAGCGCTAGTTAATTGAAAATGTGTGGCCTTTTTTGGAAGTTTGTTAAGGTGCGCTGTATTGCTTTCAAGAATACTGATGGTAATTACATCCCTGTTTTCAGAACTTGTAACTATTGGATTTGCTTTATATACCTGATGGAACATGGTGTTTTTATTGAGTTGAAAGCCAATAAATGCCTTTGGATCATTAGCCAGGGAGGCATCTCTTTGCCCTGGACTACCATTACCCTTTTGGATGATTTTACGACATAGACCAGACAAGCGACTTGCCATATGCGAATCCTTAAACTGCATTGCGGTTTCAAAAAAGCCTGTTCTTATGGCTTTTGAAAGTTTGGAAGCCGCTCCAAACTCTTGCATATTTGATTTTAAATTTGCAAAGGCCGGATCTGTTTGAATACGCTCCATTGAAGGGCCAGCAGCTTTACGTAATAGGTGCTCTCCTTTAAGTGAGTAATAGCAGATACCATTTAATGTGCCTTTTATTTTTATGACCCCTTTTTGCTTAGGCATTTGGTTTATAGTTTTTGGATAACATTAAGTTAAGAAAAAACTGGATATTTTTTTGATTACAATCATCCACAGGATAATTGGCTCCCACAACGGTATGTTCAATTTTGGTTTCTGCCCCAATTGAATCAAATATTGTCGCAACTTTTTAGTGAGGAGCGAGCCGGCGCGTTGGCCTTACGAAGGCAGCCGCTTCAACCCGCCACCAAAAGTAATCAGCCACTGGCTAATTTTTTTTGCCAGGTGTATCTATAATTTGCCGTTATGTAAAGTTACTCATAGGATTTCTATTGTTTTTCTTAGGTATTCGTGAATGCTACGCATTTGCCGCTGCCAAGCGCCTGACTGGCGTCAGGCAGGCTCGATTGTTTTATAAAATCAAATTGCTCTGCAGCCGCAACATCTCGCAGATTTATATAATTGATACTCTATCAATTATATTCACTCGTATTTTACACACAATAAAAAATAGTTCATAATACTTAAATTTATTATTTTCAATTACTGGTGATGCGTTAAATTTTTAAAAATTATTGTAATTTGTTTATATACAGATATTTAAATCTAATATTTTGTTTTTGGATTTGAATTGACGGTAAAATTGTCAAAAATCATTTTATCTACTACAAATTCCGTTTAAACAGGCCCTAACAGGTTGCAATTCCCTAAAAAATACCATAAACTTATAGTCTTAACATTTTATCGCATCAGTAGTAATTTTCAATTATGGATGATTTATTAGACATATTTAGAAATTTAGATCAAGACGATTACAAGTTAATTCTGTTCGCATCTATAATCGTTGTTTTTCTTTTCTTAATAAATTGGTTTAAAAATTATGTCTGGAATCAGCGCAGAATAAGGCGTCAACAATATTATCGAAATGTATACTTAAAATCTGATGAATGGCGTCGTAAACGATACGTTGTTTTGAAACGTGACAACTGGAAGTGTGTTCACTGTGGCAATCGTGCTACACAAGTACATCACACAAGATATGCTAAGTTTAATATTGGCAAAGAACCTATTAAATGGTTAGAATCTGTATGTAAATCATGTCACGATTCTTTTCATTAAAATTTGATATCAGCATTTCCATTCCACACCCATTCCCCTACCCTTGTAGCCTTACAAAAAGGGTAAGGCTACAACCCCTCCTCTATTTGTTTCGTTCTTTTAAGTGAGTTCAATAGATAAAAGGCCAACGCGCCGTGTAGCCTTACCCTTTTTTTAGGCATCCCCTTTATTGGATACCCGTCACAACTAGAGATTCAAGGTTATTTTAATCCATTTAAGGTCTTATAGGTTTTTGGCCTCTTCTATGTAAAAATCTTTTAGATGTTCATGTCCATAGGTTGATGCAATATTGTCCTCTGCCATCAGGGTAAGAAAAAACTCCATAGGACCATAGGTTTTAACACTTGTGAAAGATCTTAAACACCGAATGCTTAGTTTTCTTGACCAATCGGGCAAATGAACGATTTTTATGGGCTTGTTCAAAGCGGTCAGGGCAAGTTTGGCAATATCATTAAGACTAAGAACATCGGGGCCTCCAATGGTCAATTCCTTATTGTCATCACCCAAGGTAGCTACAATGGCCTTTGCAAGGTCCGCCCCATGGATTGGGTTGATTTTTTGATTGCCAGATCCAAACAAAAACACACGACCCGATTTGGCCATTTGTAAAAAATCGCCCATATCTGAAAAGAAACCGTTTGGTCGCACTATGGTATAGTTGAGCCCAGAAGATTTTAAAGCGGCGACAAACTTTTCTTTGGCTTCAAAAATCTTTAAATCCCGATATTTGTGGCCATTAATGGCAGAAACGTATACAAAGTGTGCTACACCACTTTTTTGGGCTTCTTCGAGCAAGTTCATATTGGCCCTATAATCTACATCCATATAGGTTAGACCATCTTTTTGTCTTGTAATGCCGACCGTGGATATTACCGTGTTTATCCCTTTACAAATGTCTCGTAATGATTCAGGCTTTGTTACTTCGGCCTGTTTTATCTCTAAATAGTTTTCATTACCATTTTGCAACCCATCAGGATTGCGTACAATAGCGATTACCTGATTTTTATTATCTAGCAGTTCTTTTAATAAATACTTGCCCAAATAACCTGTGGCACCCGCTAATAATATGTTGGTATGTTTCATTTAGATAACTATATTAACGTGAGTTTTTCGATTTATATTTAATGGTTATTGAGTTGTTTATGATAATTTTGTCCGCTCGAGGAGACAATAGCAATTTTTTAATTTGCACGAAATCAATGTCTTGAAATTATTTTTATGTCGAACTCACCTTATATTAGGCCGGTTTAGTTGAACTTTCTTTTAAGAATATAGCGGGTAATAAAAATACCGTTGTCATCGTTTTTCCCCGCATCGCTTTCTACGGCACTGGTTATGAACATCAGGTCCCAACCTTCGGAAAGCATATGGGTTAATTTTGAGGAAATTAAGGCATCATTGGCGGCTATATTCTGAAACCGGATTCCACCTAGGTTATAAAAGTTCAATAATTTCGTTTCTTCAAAATTTTTAAGTCTAATATCTTTTCTTTTCGATTTGTTTCTGGTATCGTTTTCTTCTGTTCTACTAGAGGTAAATTGTTTGTAATCCCTTTCGTCGTTGGACGAAATTAAACGTGATCGTCCCAGCCCGCTAGGAATGATAGATTCTACACTTGTAATGACCTTGATCTCAAATGCTTGTTTGGATGTTTCTTGCCCATACATATGTACTACGGACAATGTAAGTAAAGTGATTAATGACGCTAACTTTTTCATGTGTTTACTGATTAAATGATCGTTTTTTGATTATTAATTTTGCAGCAAAGATTCACCGGATTATTAGGTAAATCGTTCTAAATTATAATCTGAAACGAAATAGGCGAGATTTACAAGGAGTTGGCTTTCATCCAAGCCCTAGGGGTTACCCCTTCTATTTTTTTAAAATAGGTGTTGAATACGGTTTTGGAATTAAAACCACTATCATAAGCCAACCCAAGGATGGTTAGGTGCGAATTGTTGGGATCGAGTGCTATCAATTTAAAGTGTTTGAGGCGATAAGAATTAACAAAGTCATTAAAATTAACATCAAACGCCTGATTGATCAGAAATGACACTTTATTGTTGTTCAGCTCCAAAACCTGGGCAACGACATTTAAGTTTAATTGTGGATGTAAAAAAGGTTCATCTTCCTTAAAATATGAAAGTAATTTGCCTTTTAGTTTCTTAATTTGGTCTTTATCCAAAACATTTGTTGTTGCTTTCTCTTCATCTTTCTTGGTAGATATGATATCCGTAGACGATAAATTTGACCGGTGCAGATCTGTGAAACCATTTATTTTATGCAGCGGCCTCAAGAATGGATCCTGCCTATAGTTGATGATTTGACCCCGTCTTTTGTCGATCATTTCCTTTAAGAGAGAAAAGGCCGTCGCCGTTTGATGTGAGTTGGCCAGAATAAACACGTCATAAGGTACCAGCATGGTTTTATCCTTACTGAGGATAGACCATTTTTCAATAATTTGAAGGGGAACGTCAGTATGCTTTTCGTTAACAAGTCTGAACAAGAGATTTTTCTCATCGATTAATGAGGTGTTGTGTATAAATTCCTGAAACTGCTGTTTTTTGTTTAGCCATATTAAACAAAAGCATTTTAAATGATGCGCTAATTCTAGTTCAGGGTTAAGTGCTAAGGCGTAATCGACATTTTCAAGGGCTTTGTCAAATAAGCCTTGAAAATAGTGAATATGGGCCAATGTATAATGATTGTTTGCGGAAAGCGGATCTACCTCTAAAAGTTTTTTTGCATATGGCAAGGCCATGTCAAAAAAACCAAGCGCCATGAACAACTCTGTTAAAGCTTCTAAACCGTCAATATGATTGGGGTTAATGGCCAAGACTTTCTTAATATGAATATAGGCATTCTTAAAATCCCATTCTTCCCAAAAAAACTTTCCGACATAAGACAAAGGATATTCCGGTAAAGAGGCGTCCAATTCTTTTGCCATAAGCAAATTGTTGATGGCCGACTCCATAGCTTCCTCATAAGGAATATAACCCCACATTGCCGATAACCCATAGCATTGTAAATTGGCATAATAGGCCTTGGCGTAATTTTTATCCAATGCAATGGCCTTGTTATAGTAGTGTATGGCCTGGTTAAGGCCCTCTGGTGTCCATTTCAATTGAAAAGAACGTCCTTTCAAATACATTTGATAGGCTTCTACGCTTCTTGTTGGCTGTTCTATCAGATGCTCTTGAATTTCAAAATGCCCAAAATTGTTTCGAACTTCTTCGGCTATTGCCAAACTAATTTCATCCTCTAAATCAAAAATATCCATTAATTGCCTATCAAATTTTTTAGACCAATAGTGGGTACCGTCTTCCACGTCTATTAATTGGGCCGTAATCCTAACCCTTTCCCGGGATTTCCTAATGCTTCCTTCAAGAATTGTGCTTACCCCTAGTTGCCTCCCAATTTTTCTGATATCTATATCTTTTCCCTTAAAGGCAAATGATGAGGTTCTGGCAATAACCTTAAGTTTGTCAATTTTTGTTAGTGCGTTTATAATTTCTTCAGTGATTCCGTCGCAGAAATATTCGTTGTCAATATCATTGCTCATATTAACAAATGGTAAAACTGCTATTGATTTTTGATTGTTCAAAGTGTTGATTTGTTAAAACAAATCTATAAAATTAAATCCTTAAAATTAATTACACAAAGAACCCACTCCACAGTGCTGTCTAAGGAACAGGCCCGTCTGAATGGAACGGGCATTTATTTATAACTGGTTTTTGTGTAATAAGGAATTCATGCACCTCGTTCCTCGGTGTCACTTCCCTCCTATGCTTCGACTTCGCTCAGCACAAGCATGCCGCATAAAAAGTGTTTATTCACAAGGTTTTCATTGTTTTTTAAAGGAGTTCATGAACCTCGCAAAGGAGGCTCGGTTTCATTAACATTGTAGAAGAAACTTTTTAGAAAGAAAAAAAAGTCAATTAATCTTGATATTTTTTCTTTGAAGTCAAATTATATGTAACTCCAAAATAAAGGCCTCTTTTAATTCTTTCGAAAGTTGGAACTGTAGTAACCGAAGGAGCGACAAACTTACCCTCGGAATCCTCATTAACAGAACCAGAGAGAACTTTTAATTTTACAAAGCTCGCGCCAATGTTCAGGGATAGTTGATTTTTATTACCAAAAATCATACTGCCTCCCAAAAGATATCTTGTTTTTGCATCCAAAGGCGACAATGATGCCCCCATGCCAATACCGGCTTTAAACCCACTTGAAAATTTGTATGAGAGATGACCCATTGCTCCAAATGAAACATCAAAATCTCTGTTCGATTCTTTAACCAGACTAATTCTAGTAGTGTCTCCCTCTCTTGCCTGCAGGAAATATGAATTTTCAACTTGATTGTTAAAGAAAAATCCAGAAGAAAAGTCGAAACTCCATTCGTTTCGAGAATAGAAGTCAAAAGCTTTACTTTTTATGGTGTCCTTAGTATATAAATTAATAAGTTTTATTTTAATTTCTGTACCATCATTACTAGCGACAAAAGATTTTGGTTTTGTACTAGTCGTTGATGTTATAGCCTTAAAAATAAAGTTTGAATAATCTGTAAAATCCTTGTTTTTTATATCATTTACAAATTTACTAGTATATGCTAGTTCGTTTAATAATTCTACATTAGATGCTTCAGCTTTTTCAACTCTTGCCTTTAAATATATTTCTAAAGATTTAATATAAAATATATTGCTAGTGATTTTTAAATTTAATAATTCTAATTTTTGCTTGTTAGTTTTCACATAGGCCTCTAATTGTTGAAAAGTGTGTTCTTCTTCTTTTATGCTACATCGATTACATTCCGGGTTTTTGAAATTTTCCTTTTCTTTCTCAAAACAATAACAGCATTCGTATAATCCATCATCAAATGATGTTTTTTTAAATTCTTGCTCAAGAATTTCAAACTTTTTTTTTTGCACAATATCTGTTTTCATGAAATTGGCTAGTATCATTTACTTCTTTTCCAGCTGTCAATAAGATCTTTGCATACAAATCATCTGCCGTATTTTTTAAAAAAATCAGTTGCTTATATTTCACTTGTGCATTATTGAAGGCAGTTAAATTGGACTCTGAATCTTTAGTCTTGAATAGTTGATTTACTTGTGCAGATTCTGTAAAAGGCAAAATTGTTTTCAAAATTTCGGGTGTTTGGGAATTATTCATAAATGGTTTTGTTTCTATAACCGATTGATGAATAGAATTATTAATCCTCTCTAATATTATCTTATATTCTTCACCTTCTTTAAGGCCAATTCTTTTTAGTTTTTCATTATGAGTTTTATCAGACTCTATTTTATTATTTTTTTTATCAAAAACGAATTTTAATTCCTCTTGAGAATAACAAATAAAACTCATAAACGTCATGGCAAATAACAAGTATTTTTTCATATTAATGATTTTAAGTTTACAAATCAATGTTTTGATTTTTAACTCTAAAATTCGCAATTACTAAAGAGGAATTATTTAACGTTTTTGCATTATTGCTTTTACATGTTATATCGATTTCTATTTTACCCATTTTATTGCTATTATATGTTACATCTGGATTAGACCAATAGGGTATTCGGCAATGTCTTTTTGTGCAAAAACAGTCGCTCGAACGATATCCCATAACAGTTCTCCATGATTCCTCTTCATTGCAAAAAACCAAACCGTGGCTATAATCAAAAGGTTTTTTTTCGTCGTCTTTGGCACAATCGTGGCGTGCCCCCATTAAATGACCAATCTCGTGTCCAAAAGAATAATATCCTGTTGAACAATCTCTCTTAACCACACAATAAGCATATGGTGCAAATTTCACACTAATGTTTTCTTGAATTGCATATGCCTGTCCACAATAATTCAAGTTTTGGACGATAAAGACTACAATATCAGCTTTTAAATTGTCCCTTTCAGCTTGGATATTTTCGTTGCCGTGAATCCAAGCTACATCTGTTTCTGATACTCCTGATTCCTCATAATCAAGTTCCATAGTGCCCGCAATTCTCAGCCTATGTTTTACTTGACTGTTTGCATAAGACAAATTTGTCTCTACCACAGCATCAATAATTTCTGTGTTCATATAACTAATGCCTCCTGATCTTTCTCGAGCTTTTTTTGAATAACATATTAAAACATCGATAAATTCATTTGTATCGGAAAAAAGTAATTGATCTTGATTATTTTCTTCATCAATTTCAATCTTTTTAAAGGGCTCGGCTTCATCCTCAAAAAGGTTTTGATCAATTCGTTGAATAATATAACCTTGCGTATTCTTTTTTAATTCATACTTATCTCCATCATAATAAAAGGAAGCTCTATAAATCGAGTCAGATTTAATAATTGAAAATGAAGAATTTGGTTTGTTAAGACTACCTGTCCAAAATTGGGAGCTCCCCATAATTGAATCTTCATTATCGACATTGAACTCTAAAACCTCACCAAACAATTCGGCTTTGAAAGAATCTAAATTGGTTAGTATTTGAGGCTCAAAATATATTTCTTGAAAACCAATTATCCTTTCAAGGTCATTTAAACCTTGATTGGTTTCTAAATTAATTGAGTCAGCTAGAATAGAAAGGGTTGAAGTCTTGTCTTTGACGTAAGCCCATTGTCTGGTTGACATTGTATCTATTTCTACGGGTAATTCCCATTTTGCCATTGAGTCTTTGCCCAAATATATCGAATGCATTAACTGAGAGTCTTCAGAATTTTTACCTTTGAATAAAAAAACTTCTTCCTGATTTTCATCAGAGGTATTTAAATCCTCTCCTTTTTTTGAATCAAAAAAACCGCAGGAATTAAAAATAATTGAAATCAAGGCTAATAAATAGCTAAATCGATGGAATGAGTGGTTCATAACCTCAGGTATTATGTTAATAATTTTAAACCAAATTAGTGAGTAATGAAAATCAAGTAATTACCCATCCTTGGGTATTTTTTGGGGGAGAAAACAAAAGAAAGTAAGACAATTATCTGGAGACCAAGAAGTTATGAGTAAAATCTAAATACCAACTACATTAAAACCATAGACTTTTTAAGGTTCTTATTTTAATTAACGTGAGTTCGATATAAGGACTATCCAATTCTTTGAAGGTTGTCTATATTGATGTTTGGTTTTGTTGGGTAAAAGGCATATGCAATGAGTCCGGAAACCATATTTGTGATGAAGTTT